>DASPOZ010000170.1:0-5739 GCA_035625755.1 Candidatus Sulfotelmatobacter sp. | reverse complement strand
ATCCTGGCCATCGAGATGAACCGGCAGAACCACACCCTCATGCTGCGCTACGATCCCACCCAGGTCGCCCTCCCGGAGGTGGAGGCGCTCACGCAGCGGCTGGGTCTGCTGGTGGAACGGCGGTTCGACCGGTGCACGCTGGAGGTCGAGGGCCTCAGTTGCCGCGCGTGCAGCGCCGGCCTCGAGCGGCGCCTGGCCGCCCTGGGGCCGGTGGCCTCCGTGGCCGTGAACCCCGCGGCGGGGAGCCTCACGGTCTCCTATGATGCCGGGATCCCCGCCGTCCAGATCGCCACCTACGTCCGCGCCTTCGGCTACCGGACCCGCGTAGGGGAGGCGGCGCGGTCCCTCTGGCAACGGCACCGGCAACTGCTGCTCTCCGTGGCGGCGGGCGCGGGGCTCTTGCTCGCCTGGGCGGCAGGAGGCCTGGGCGCCCCGCCGGCCATGGCGTGGGCCGGCTATGCCGCAGCCTACTTGCTGGGCGGCGGGCCCGCGGCGCGGTCCGCCCTGGCGTCGCTGCAGCGGCGCGAGCTGGACGTCAACATCCTGATGGTCCTCGCGGCCATCGCCGCAGGGGCCGTGGGCCACTGGGACGAGGGGGCGGTCCTCCTCTTCCTCTTCTCCATCAGTTCCAGCCTGGAGGCCTACGCCATGGGCCGGACGCGGCGGGCCATCGCCGCCCTCACGACCCTGCGGCCGGACACGGCCCTGGTGCGGCGGGGCGAGCAGGAGGTCCTGCTGCCCGTGGAGGCGCTGGTCCACGGCGACCGGGTGGTGGTCCGGCCGGGCGAACGCCTCCCGGCCGACGGCGTGGTGGCCTCCGGCGAATCCGCCGTGAACGAGGCGCCCATCACCGGCGAGTCCCTGCCGGCGGCCAAGCGGCCGGGCAGCCCGGTATACGCCGGCACCATCAACGGGGGCGGCCCGCTGGAGGTCAGCGTGACGCGCCTCGCCGGCGAGAGCACGCTGGCCAAGATCATCCACCTGGTGGCCCAGGCCCAGAGCGTGAAGGCCACCACGCAGCGGATCATCGACCGGTTCGGCGAGGTGTACGTGCCCGCCGTCCTGGGCGTGGCGATCCTGGCCGCCCTGGTCCCCATCCTGGCCGGGCGGGACCCCATGGCGTCCCTCTATCGGGCCACCGTCCTGCTGGTGGTGTGCTCCCCCTGCGCCCTCGTCATCTCCACCCCGGCCTCGGTCCTTTCGGCCATCGCCAACGCCGCCCGCCACGGGGTCCTCTTCAAGGGCGGCGTCCACCTGGAGACGGCTGCCCAGGTGCGCGTGCTGGCCTTCGACAAGACGGGAACGCTCACGCAGGGCACCCCGGCCGTGACGGAGGTGGTGCCGGCGGCCGGGGTCACCGCCGAGGCGGCGCTGGCGGTGGCCGCGGCCATCGAGCGTCGGTCGGAGCACCCGCTGGCCCGCGCCGTGCTGGCCGAGGCGGCCCGGCGCGGGCTGGCCCTTGCGGAGGCGGCCGAGGTGCGGGCCCTGGTGGGGCGGGGCGTCCGCGGGCGCGTGAACGGCCGCGAGGCCTACGTCGGCAACGTTCCGCTGCTGGCGGAGTTCCACCACCGCCTGCCGGCGGACCTGGAGGCGGCAAAGGCGCGGCTGGAGGGCGAGGGAAAAACGGTGGTGTGCGTGGGCGCGGACCGGGTGCTGGGGCTGGTGGCCGTGGCGGACCCGCCGCGCCCGGATGCGGCGGGCGCCCTGCTCGCCCTGCGCCGCGCCGGCATCGCCCGCGCCGTGATGCTTACGGGGGACAACGCGCGCGTGGCCCAGGCCATCGGCCGGACGGTGGGCGTGGACGAGGTGCACGCCGAACTGCTGCCGCAGGACAAGGTGCACCGCATCCGGGCCATGGTGGGGGAGAGCGGCGCCGTGGCCATGGTGGGGGACGGCGTCAACGATGCCCCCGCGCTGGCCGCCGCCTCGCTGGGCATCGCCATGGGCGGCGCCGGCAGCGACGCCGCTCTGGAGACGGCCGACGTGGTCCTGATGGGCGACGACCTGCGGCGCCTTCCCTACGCCTTCGCCCTGGGGCGGCGGGCGCGCCGAGTGATCGTCCAGAATCTCGCCTTCTCCTGCACCGTCATCGCCACCCTGATCGTCGCCACGCTGGCCGGGTGGACCAATCTCACCCTGGGCGTCATCGGCCACGAGGGCAATACCCTGCTGGTCGTCCTGAACGGCCTCCGCCTCCTGCGTACCCGTCGCTCCCCGGCCTGACCGTCCCCGCATCGGTTCCGGGCCACGGCGGGCAACTTCCCCGGCCCCACGTCAGGCGGGTGGTCCATCCTCAGACAACAATCCTTGCCAACGTGACTATGGGGGAGGGAGGCGGCTGGGTGGAACGAGCCTTGCGTATCTCTCAATGGGAGGGTGCAACTGCAGCATTTGCGGGCGCACGGGGAGCGAAGAAGACCACGTTGAATTCCGGCTGGACGCCACTGGGAAGGTGGACGGTCCTTTAAGCCGCTGGTCGACCAGGGAGGCGTGATCCGGGGGCGAGGCCAGAGGCTTCAGAGGTTCGGGGATGGACGCGTTTACGGCCCTGCTGGCAACCGGGGTGGTCGTCGGGGGCGCCACGTATGTCGTGGCAGCCGTGAAGGCGCGAGCCTACGTCGATGGGAAGTCCGTCGCATCCCACGGAAATGGCATGCGCGGCGTGCGCGGAGTGGCCTGGATCGCCCTCGCGGCACTGGGGGCGCTCTTCGTCTTCACCTCCTTCGAGGCCCTGGCGCGTGTGACCGAGGAGAAGGTCGAGCTGATCCGCCGCAGGGCCATCATGGCTTCCCAGGACAAAACGCTCTCCGTCTACCGTGACGGCTTCAAGCAACTCCAGGCCACCGCGATCCAGGCCAGGGGCAGGCCAGCCACCGCGCGGGTGGCCAAGCAGATCGAGAAGGTCCTCGCCGAGATCCACGAGCGGGAAAAAGCCATCCGCTGACCGGAATCCCGGCCCCACCCCCTTCCTCGGCAGCACCTCCATCCCGTCCGCGCCGGCCGCCTGAACCAGCCCCCCCACCTGTTTGCCTGGGCACACCCGGACCAACCCCGAGGCCAGAACCGGCGGCGGGAATGCTTAGCGGGGTGCTGAAAAACCTGTTCCAGCCCAGGCTGCTCAAAAAGGCCCAGGTGCAAGGCGGCGCGCGATGCGAGGTGCGAGGCGTACTTGGTCCGTACGTCGCAGCGCCGCGCGAGCGCGCCAACGCCGCAGATGGGCCTTTTTCAGCAGCCTGTTAGGGTAGCCGGCGGGGGCGCCAGGTGAACTCGCCGGGGCGCATGCGCAGGGCGCGGGGCGGCACGCAGGCCGGGTCGCTGCGTGTCACCACCACCTGGTACCAATCGCCGTCCAGATGGGCGTGCAGGAAGTTCAGGGTCCCCTGCCGGTCCACCCGCCAGCGCTCCACCCGGCCGATGTTCTCGGCCGTCAGGATGACCACGCGCGTCTCGTCCATCGGAAGCCTCGGGCGCACTCCACGTCGCCGGCAGGCCGTCGGCAAGGTGCCGACCCATCAAAAGGGGGGCTTGGCCAGGCCGCGGCTGTGGAAGTCGGCGGTGTAGGCGAAGGGGATGGGGTTGTACACCTCGGCGGCGATGTCGATGTCGCAGTCTACCACCACGGGGCCGTCGGCCCGCAGGGCCTCGCGCAGGGCGGAGCGGACTTCCCCGGGCGCGCGCACCTTCATTCCGCGGGCGCCCATGGACTCGGCGAACTTCAGGAAGTCCGGGTTCCACAGCTCTCCCGTGCGCTCGATCTTGTAGTCGCAGAAGGTCTCGGTGCCGTAGAACTTCTCCATGCGGCGCTCGAACTGGAGCGAGCGGTTGTTCAAGACCACCCACACGGCCGCCAAGCCGTACTCCACGGCCGTGGCCACCGCCGTCCCGGTCATCATGAAGGAGCCGTCCCCCACGAAGGCGATGGCCGGGTGCCCTGGGTTGGCCAGCTTGGCGCCGATGAGCCCCGGCACGCTCCAGCCCATGCGGATGAAGTGGCCGTTGTTGGTGTGGATCTGGCGCGAGCTGGCCCGGAAGAAGCTGGGGGCGTAGCAGAGGGTCTGCCCCGTGTCGAAGAGGACGCTGGTCCCGGGGTCCACCTCGCGCACCGCCTGCCAGGCCTCGTGGTACAGGCGGCCGTAGTGGATGGGCGCCGTGTCCGCCTCGCGCAGGGGCCGCACCTTCTCGCGCCATTCGGCCCGCCAGGCCTCGATCTCCGCCAGCCACGCCCCCGTGCGGCGCGGCTGGCAGCCGCGGGCCCGCAGGGCGTCCGTCAGCGCCTCCAGGGCCAGCCGCGCGTCGGCCACCAGGCCCACCTCGGCCGGGTAAGTGCGGCCGATCTCGCCGGGGTCGATGTCCACGTGGATCAGCCGCGTCCGTGACGGGATGTCGTACAGCGTCCAGGCGGCCGTGGTGAGGTCCGTGAATCGCGCGCCCACCGCCAGCAGCACATCGCACGCCTCGGCGGCGCGGCACCCGTGCTCGTCCCCGAAGCGGCCGGGGATGCCGACGTAGAGGGGATGGTCCTCGGGGAAGGCCCCCTTGCCCACGAAGGTGGTGGTCACGGGGATGCCGGCCGCCTCGGCCAGCGCGCGCAGGGCGTCCCACGCGCCCGCGTTGGCGATCCCGGTGCTCACGTGCAGCAAGGGACGCTGCGCCCGCAGGAGCAGGTCGGCCGCCCGCGCGATGCCGGCCGGGTCGGGGGCAGGCCGGTGGAAATCCATCCAGCCCTCGGGGCCGGGCACCTCTCGCACGTCGATCTCCGTGTTCTGGATGTCGAAGGGGATCTGCACCACCACGGGGCCGGGCCGCCCGCTGACGGCCTCCTTGCACGCCCGCACCACCATCTCCAGCGCCGTGTCCGGCCGGTGCACCAGGAGGGCCTTCTTGCAGAGGGGCTTCACCACCTGGATCCACTCCTCCGGCCCATACCGATAGCTCTCCTGGATGCCGCCCCGGTCGAACCACTGGCTGGGCCCGGCGCCCACCAGCACCACCAGAGCGGAGTTAGAGTAAAAGGCCTCGGCCAGGGCCCCGGGAATGTTCATGGCCCCCGGCCCGCCCGTCACGCACACCACGGGCAGCGGCGGCCGGCGCCGGGCGCGCCAGTAGCAGTCCGCCATGTGCACGGCGTGGTCCTCGCAGCGGGCCCGGACCCCCCGGAGGCGCGTGCGGTTCGCCAGCGAATCCAGCATGGCCCAGTTGCCGTGGCCCACGTAGCCGAAGAACACCTCGGTCCCGGCGCGCTCGAAGAACTTGGCGATGGCGGTGGTCACCCGGAGCGGCGGCATAACTCCTCCTTGCGGCGGGCCTCCTGGCGGAGGCGGGAGCTGCGGGCCGGGGTCAGGCCGACTCGCGCAGGCTGATCGGGTGCATCGGGGGTGGCGTGTTGCGGCTCGTCCAGACCACGACCTCCCCGTCCACCAGCACGGCCCCCACGGCGGGCATCTCGCCGCGGGCGATGGCGCCCAGGATGTCTTTGGCCGGGGACCCGAGGGGTGCGTCGCACACCAGGAGGTCCGCTTCCAGGCCGGGGGCGATGCGGCCGCGCTGGAGGCCGTACAGCCTCGCGGTGTTCCCGGTGGCCATGGCGATGACCTCCTCGGGGGGCACCCGGCCGAGCCACGCGATGTGGCCGATGGTCTTCCACATGCCCAGGGGCTGGATGCCGGACCCGGTGGGGGTGTCCGTGCCGACCATGAGCCGGTGCAGACAACGGTGTTCCCGGGCCAGCTCCACGATGTC
>DASPOZ010000169.1:0-2802 GCA_035625755.1 Candidatus Sulfotelmatobacter sp. | reverse complement strand
TGCGGCCCGGCTGCGGCGGCGCCCATCTAGCCCGGATGATGTCCCAGGCGATCCGGCACCCTCACCCATACCCTCTCCCTCAGCGAGAGCGAGGGAGGATCTAAAACCCCCTCACCCCCGTGAGGGGGAGAGGGCGGGGGTGAGAGGGGACCTGGGAGGCTGAACATGCCTTCGCCAATAATTAGCAAGCCGACCGCCGGCGCCATCCAGGCACATCCGGCGCGAGGGAACAGGACGGGCCCGCCCTAGGCGCCCAGGCGGGCGCACCGGCGGGTGAAGTCCAGCAGGGGCTTCGCGTCGAACTCGCGCACGATGGTGAGCTTCTGGGTCTCCAGCGAGCCCTCGGCGTGGATGGAAAGGATCTCGTGATAGCCGCCCGCCTCGGAGGCCAGCATGTCGCGGATCAGGTTCATGAGGCGCAGCCGGTCCCGCGTGGGCACGCCCTGCTTGCCCCCCAGGTACTTCTCGATGGCCGGCCCCGTCTCGGGATTCGCCAGGTCCTCCTCGGCCGGGCCCGTCACCAGCAAGCCGCCGGCGATGTCCTGCACGTGGCGCACCATGGTGTGGTAGTTCTCCGCGAAGTGGAACTTGGCCGCGTTGGAGAGCACCGGGTCGGGCACGGCGATGCCCCCATCCAGCATGCGGTGCTGGATGGCCGACATCTTCGTCATGGCCAGCACCGCCTCGCGGTAATTGATGAGGCGGGAGAGCTTCTCCCGCACGTGGTTGGCCCGGGCGATGCCGTTGACGTCCGCCATGAGCATGGCGGCCCCCACCATCAGGTCGATCCAGGGCAGCTTGTAGGATGCGGCGGTGAACCGGTGGAACTGGACGAAGGTGTTGGCGATGGCCCCGGCGTACTGCCACTCGCCGTCCATGAAGACCCGGTCCCAGGGCACCAGGACGTCCTCGAAGATGGTCAGGGTGTCCTGGATCTTGTGGGCGCCGCTGATGGGGTGGTGGAACTCGGAGGGCGAGCTTTCGCTGAAGGGGCTCAGGATCATCTTGAGCCCCCGGGTGTTGGCCGGCACGGCGAAGGCCACGGCGTAGTCCCGGTCCGCCTCGCCCAGGGCCCGGGTGGGGAGGACGGCGATCTCGTTGGCCAGCAGGGAGCCGGTGGTGTGCGCCTTGGCGCCGCGCACCACGATGCCGTCCTTGTTGCGGGAGACCACGCGCAGGTAGTAATCCGGGTGGGCCTGCTCCGTGGGGCCCAGGGACCGGTCGCCCTTCACGTCCGTCTGGGCCACGGCCATGGCTACATCGCGGTCCTGGCACTGGGCGTGGTACCGCTCCAGGCGGGGCAGGTAGTCCGTCTTCCCTTTGGCGTGCATGGCGGTGGCCACGGCGCGCATGGCGAACAGGAAGTCCGTGCCGATCTCCTTGATCAGGAGCACCACGCCGTGGCCGGCCCGGGTGCTGGCCTCGATCATCTCGCGGCGGCGCAGCAGGTCCTCCGCGTTCCGCGGCACCTTGAAGTACCGGCTGTGCCGCTGCCCCCCCTCGTCCGCGTAGGTCATCAGGTCCCGCTGGGCGGGCTCCTCGGCGATCCGGTAGTCCGCCGCCACGTGGTCGATGGCCCGGCGCGTCACCGGGTGCTCGGTGACGTCGCGCACCCGCTCCCCGCGGTAGAACACCGTCCGCTCGTCCCGCAGGCTGTCCACGTATTCCTTGGGCGACTTCAATCCCATGGCTCGCTCCTCTCGCAGTGTTGGACAATCAGCTCTCGGCTCGGGCGGGCATGAAGCCCGCCCCTACATCTCAATCCGGAACCTGGTGTAGGGGAGGGGTTTATCCCCTCCCGTCCGGCCGACGACGGTTTCAGTGAGGGATCGCCAGCAGCAGCTTGGCCACCTCGGCCGGCCGGGACACCATCACGTCGTGGCCGCCGGCGATCTCGATGGGCGCGCAGCCGATGCGCGCCGCGAACTGCCGGCACAGGTCTGGCACCAGCGCCTTGTCCTGCGTGGCCAGGATGTACGTCTTGGGGATCCGGAGGGCGTAGAAGCGTTTCAGGTCCACCCGGTCGCTGAAGATGGCGAAGGGCTGCGGGGTCATCTTGCGGACCCATTCGTCCTTCTCGTCGTCCGTCATGTCCGTGAAGTGGAGCTGCTTGAGGGTTTCGATGGGGGCGGAGATGGTGTTATCCGGGCTGGCGGCGGCCGCCTTGCGGTAGAGCTCGGCGCGGTCCGGCGGCAGGGTATCGATGAGCGCCTGCCCGTCCGCCAGCACGGCGGCCGCCAGGTACACCAGGTGGGCCAGCCGGCCCGCCACCTGCTCGGCCGCCTTGGAGATGATGATCCCGCCCATGCTGTGGCCCACCAGGATCACCTCGCGCAGGCCCTTGTCCGTGATGAAGCGGGCCACGTCGTCCGCGTAGGTCTGGGGGGTGATCCCCTTGCGGTCGCCGCCGCGGGCGCCGTGGCCCGGCAGATCCAGGGCGTAGGCCTTGGCCCCCGCCTTCTCCAGCAGGGGGACCACCCGGTCCCACAGCCACGCGCCGCGGCTCGCCCCGTGCACCAGCACATACGGCCTGCTCATGACTTTCCCTTCTTCTTCTTAGATCTCGCGCCGCGGCTCGCCCAGAGGCGCACGGCCGCCCGCCGCTCTGCCTCCCGCCGCGACGCCGGCTTCACGCGGGCCGTCCCCTCCCGCCTGCGCCCCATGGCCATCGCCTCAGCGGCTCGAGCCCATGGTCGGGGCCCGGCGCACCGGCCGGCGGTCAGCCGTGGACCCGCGAGGCTGGAGAGATGCCCATCGTTCGGCACGCGCAACCCCTTCGGGATCGGTTCGGGCCGGGGGGGT
>DASPOZ010000168.1:0-3878 GCA_035625755.1 Candidatus Sulfotelmatobacter sp. | reverse complement strand
AACGCCGCAGATGGGCCTTTTTCAGCAGCCTGCTAGAGGCTCTTCGATCCTCGCCAGGAAGACGGCCGCGCCGTCACGGATCTCGTACACGGTGGCCCAGCCGCGCAGCTCGCCCTGTGCGTCGAACCGGTAGGCGTGCGCGACGCCCGCAAAGGCCTCCCCGGCGCAGAGCAGATCCCGGACGGCGGCTCGGCGGGGGCCGACGCGGCCCACGGCATCGGCGAGCAGCATGAGGGCATCGTAGGTGGCCACCGCGTGCGCGTCCGGCTCCTTGCGCCAGCGGGCCCGGAACCGGCGGCGGAAGTCCTGGATGCCTGGGTCGGGATCCGAGTAGCTGAAGCAATCGAAGCCGAGGCTGCCCTCGGCCGCGTCCCCTGCCAGGTCCAGGAAAATGTCGTCCATGGTGTTGCTGAGGAACGTCCCTCCCCAACCGGCCGCCCGCAGGGCCCAGAGCACGGCAGCCCCGGCCGGCTGGGTGCCCCAGTACAGCACCGCGTCGGGGCGCGCCCTGAGGACTTCCGCGATGAGGGGCCGGTTGTCCTCCGCGGGTCCGCGCACCGGGAGCGCGCAGAGCGGGACGGCCCCGGCGGCGGCCAGGGCCGTCTCCGCCTGCGACCGTCCGTCCTGCCCCAGCTCGTTGTCCAGGTAGACGATGGCGAGGCGGGCGTACTTCCGCTGGGCGATGGTGCGGGCGGCGGCCGCGGCGCGGTAGCCGTTGTGCGGCCGCACCCGGAACAGCCAAGGGTTCCCGAGCCGCGTGAGCCGCGACGAGAGCGCCGAGGTGAACTGGAGCACCTCTGCCTGCCGGGTCAGGTGGATGGTGGGGTAGGTCAGGGCGCTGAGATCGGGCCCCAGCACCGCGAACGGATCGCGCTCGGCCAACAGGAAGGCGATGGCGCGCCCTGCGCCTTCGGGGGTGCCCCCATCGTCCGCGTGGACCAGGGCCAGCGCGCGCGCCGGGCCGCCGCCCGGCACGGATATGCCGCCCCGGCCGTTGATCTCCTCGGCCGCGAGCTGCGCCCCCGCCTCGCAGTAGGTGCCGATGGGCGCATGGTCCCCGGTCCGCGTGCTGACGACGCCCACCACCAGGTTGTCAGCCATCAGCCGTCATCCCCCAACCCCGCCCGATGCATGCCGCCCCACCTTCTCCCCTCCCGGAGCCCCACGTCCCCGACCAGGGGCCGATGGTGATGACGGGGGCGCGCAACCGAGTGCGCAGGCTAACCGACGTCCCGGTGCGGGTCAAGGCCATATCGCCGTGCCGCTGCCCCGCCGGGCGCGTACCCCCTCCGGCCCGGCGCTGGTGTCCTGATTCCGAAGAACGCTTCGCTATCCGTTCCCGTTCCCGTGCCCGTTCCCGTTCCCGACGGAACGGCCAAGAGCCAGCGCAATCGGCCGTAGCAAGGAACGCTTCCTGGGTCAGACCCGGGGCACGGGAACGGGCACGATCCGTCAAGGGACTTATGGGACAGGAGACCAGGGCGGGCCATGAGAGACGCCCTTGCGGCGGGGTGCGACGTGCCGGTATGATGCCCCCGCACCTGCCCCTGGCGCGGGCGGCGGCCGGGCGGCGGGGGCGGCACGCGTTTCCCTTGTCACGCCCGCCGCCCGTGGGATATATTCCGCCCGTTTCCCCCGATGCCTTACCCGGAAGGAGGCCGGCCGGGCAGCCATGCGCGACGAGGACGTAGCGAAACACGCCCACGCGATCTCCCCGTTCCTGGCCATGGAGGTGCTGGAGCGGGCGGTGGCCATGGAGGCCGCCGGCGATCCCATCATCCACATGGAGGTGGGCGAACCCGATTTCCCGACGCCGCCGGTGATCGTGGAGGCGGTGCAGCGGGCCCTGAAAGACGGGCGCACCAAGTACACCCACAGCCAGGGCACCCTGGAGCTGCGGGAGGCCATCTGCGAGCACTACGCGGCCCGCTACGGGGTGAGCGTCACGCCGGATCGGGTCATCGTGACGGCGGGCAGCTCCCCCGCCATCTGGATGGTCTTCTCGGCGCTCCTGGAGCCCGGCGACCTCGTGATCCTCCCCAACCCGCACTACGCCTGCTACCCGAACTTCGTGCGGTTCTGCCGCGGCGAGCCGGTGTTCGTGGATGTGCGGGAGGAGGCCGGGTTCCGCCTGGACCCCGCCGCCGTGCGGGCACGGTGCGGCGCGGGGGCGAAGGCCATCCTGGTGAACTCGCCGGCCAACCCCACGGGCGCGGTGCTCCCCGGCGAGACCCTGCGCCAACTGGCCGGCCTGGGGCCCACGGTGATCTCGGACGAGATCTACCACGGCCTCACCTACGAGGGCGAGGAACGCTCCATCCTGGAGTACTCCCAGGACGCCGTGGTCCTGAACGGCTTCTCCAAGGCCTTCGCCATGACCGGCTGGCGCCTGGGGTACGCCATCGTGCCGCCGCCCCTGGTCCGGCCCCTCCAGAAGATGTGCCAGAACTTCTTCGTCTCGCCCAACGACTTCGTGCAGGCGGCCGGCGTGGCCGCCCTGCGCGAGGCCGGCCCGGACGTGGCGCGCATGCGGGGCGTCTTCGCCCAGCGCCGCCGCGTGATCCTGGACGGGCTGCGCCGCCTCGGGTTCGGGATCGCCGCGGAGCCCACGGGGGCGTTCTACGTCCTGGCCAACGCCCGGAAGTTCACCGGCGACTCGTACCGTTTCGCCTTCGACATCCTGCAGCACGCCAAGGTCGGGGTCACCCCCGGCGTGGACTTCGGCAGCAACGCCGAGGGCTACCTCCGGTTTTCCTACGCCAACTCCCAGGAACGGATCGAGGAGGCCCTGGCCCGCCTCGAACGCTTCCTGGCCACCTTAAGAGGGACACAGCGACCATGATCAAGACGAAGCCCAGCGCCAGCCACAGCATCACCCTCCGCTTGGAGATCGTGAACCGCCCCGGCATGCTCGGCCGGGTCACCTCGGCCATCGGGGCGGCCGGGGGGGACATCGGGGCCATCGACATCGCCGGCTTTACCGACGGTCACGTGGTCCGGGACATCACGGTGAACACGCGCGACGAGGCGCACGAGCGCGAGATCGCCCGCCGCCTGGAGCGGCTGGCCGGCGTCCGCGTGGTGAACGTCTCGGACCGCACCTTCCTGGCCCACCTGGGAGGCAAGATCGAGGTGCGGAGCAAGGCCCCCATCCGCACCCGCAACGACCTCTCCATGGTGTACACCCCCGGCGTGGCCCGCGTGTGCATGGCCATCCACGAGGACCCGGCCAAGGCCTTCGGCCTCACCATCAAGAAGAACACGGTGGCCGTGGTCACGGACGGGTCGGCGGTGCTGGGCCTGGGGAACATCGGCCCCGCGGGCGCCCTGCCGGTGATGGAGGGGAAGGCGGCCCTCTTCAAGGAGTTCGCCGGGGTGGACGCGTTTCCCATCTGTCTGGCCACCCAGGATACGGACGAGATCGTGGAGACGGTGAAGCGCATCGCCCCGCCCTTCGGCGGCATCAACCTGGAGGACATCGCGGCCCCCCGCTGCTTCGAGATCGAGGACCGCCTGCGGGACGAGCTGGACATCCCCGTGTTCCACGACGACCAGCACGGCACCGCCGTAGTGGTCCTGGCGGCCGTCCTGAACGCCCTCAAGATCGTCAAGAAGCAGATCAAGACCCTGCGGGTGGTGATCAGCGGCGTGGGCGCCTCGGGCGTGGCCTGCGCGCGGATCTTCATGGCCATGGGCGCGCGGGACATCATCGGGTGCGACAGCCGGGGCGCGGTGTATCGGGGCCGCACGGAGAACATGAACCCGGTGAAGGACTGGTTCGCCGAGCACACCAACCCGCGCAACGTGAAGGGGGGCATCAGCCAGGCCATCAGGGGGGCGGACCTGTTCCTGGGCCTGTCGGTGCCGGGGGTGGTGAC
>DASPOZ010000167.1:0-6621 GCA_035625755.1 Candidatus Sulfotelmatobacter sp. | reverse complement strand
AGGGGCGGCCGCCCCTGCCCCAGCAGGGCGAGGGCGATGGCCCCGGTGAGGGCCCCGGCGCCGATGGCGGCCATGAGGAGGCCGAACCCGTGTGCCCCCTGGTGCAGCACGTCGCGGGCCAGCAGGGGGACCATCACGTTGTAGTTCACCACGAAGATGCTGATGGCCAGCACGAGGCTCAGGATGAGGGAGACGCGGGGGCTCCGCGTGGCGTAGCGGATCCCCTCGGCGATCTGCTGGGCCATGGAGCCGCCGCCCTGCGGCCGCGGGAGCCCCTCCGCCCGAACCGCCAGGAGGGCCGCGATGACGGCCAGGAAGCTGGCGCCGTTCAGGAAGAACGCCTGGGCGATGCCGAAACGGGAGATGAGCAGGCCGGCCACGGCCGGGCCCACCACCCGGGCCGCGTTGAACTCGGCCGAGTTGAGGGCGATGCCGTTGATGAGGTCCTCGGGGCCCACCATCTCCACGATGAAGGACTGGCGGGCGGGGATGTCGGCGGTGTTCACCAGGCCCAGCAGAAAGGCCAGCACGGCCACGTGCCAGTACTGCACGACGTGCGTCCACACCAGGAGCCCCAGGGTGAAGGCCTGGATGGTGAGCGCCGTCTGCGTGGCGATGATGAGCCGGCGCTTGGGCACCCGGTCCACGATGGCCCCGCCCACGAACGAGAAGAGCAGCATGGGGGTCCATTGGAGCGCGCCCACCAACCCCAGCTTGAAGGGGGAGTCGGTCAACTCCAGGACCAGCCAAGACTGCCCCACCGTTTGCATCCAGGTCCCCACCACCGAGACCGCCTGGCCGCTCCAGAAGAGCCGGTAGTCCCGGTGGTTGAGCGCGCGTACGCCGGAGGGGAAGCGCATGGGTCCGCTCCGCGGAGGGCCGCCACGGCCGCGAGGATTCCCCGGCAGGGTATTCCGCCGCAGCGGCGGGAGCAAGACGAAAGACGCAGCAGGGCGCTGAAAAGGCCCGTGACGCCCGAGGCGGGGAAGCGGCAGCGTGTGCGTGCCCGCGCGGCGCCGGGCGTCAGGCCCGGACGGCCAGGCGGTAGGCGAGGAGGGCGGCGAGGGTGAGGGCGGCGATGGTGGCGTAGAGCGAGGGCAGCGAGCCATTGGCCAGGATGAACGTGCCCAGGATCGGCCCCAGGGCGTTGCCGGCGAAGCGGGAGGCGTTCACCGCCCCCAGGGTGCCCCCGTGCCCGCGCTCGGCCACGCGCGCCATCACCAGCGTGGGCAGGGCGGAGACGGCGGCGGTCTGCGCCATGCGGAGCAGGGTGAACGTCCACACGTCGCGGCTGGCGAGCAGGAGCACCTGGAGGACGGAGGCGGCAAGACCGCAGAGGAACATCAGCCGGGTGGCGCCGACGCGGGATGCCAGGCGGCTGCTCCCGATGGATCCGGCGACGGACGCCAGGGCGTACGCCGAGACGATGAGGCCGGCCGCCACCGGCTGGATGCCCTCCGCCACGGCGAAGCCGCGGAGGAGGTGGGGCAGGATGGCGGGCAGGAAGGTGATCTGCACGGTGGCCGCCAGGCACACGCCGAAGAACGCGGCCACCTGCCCGAGGGACACGGCCGTCCGCTCCCGCTCCACGGGCTGCGGCGGGATGGCCGAGAGAGACCGGTGCGCGAACGCGAAGATGGCGCCCACCAGGGCCGCCGTGATCAGGAAGGCCGCCCGGTAGCCGAAGGCGGCCGCCGCCAGGGCGCCCACGGGGGGGCCCGCCAGCTGGCCCAGCGTCATGGAGGCCTGGTAGAGGCCCATGTTCCGCGAGAGCTGTTCCCGGGGCGAGGTGGCCGAGACGATGATGATCCCGATGGTGGAGAGGCCGCCCAGGAAGCCCTGCACCAGGCGCAGGCCCAGGAGCAGGTACAGGTCCGTGGTGAAGGCCATGAGGGCCAGCGCGATGCCGTGGGAGAAGATGGCGCGCTCGAAGAGGAACTTGGGGCTCCGCCGGCCCGTCATGTAGCCCCACATGGGCGAGACGAACGTCGCCACCACCGAGGCCCCGCCCATGATCAGGCCGGTCCAGCGCAGGGTGGCCGCCTCGTCGAAAGGGCTGATGGTCTGGACGTAAAAGGGCAGGAAGACGAACATGAAGTTGATGGAGAAGGCGAGGCCGAACTGGGCGGCCACCGCCACCTGGACCTCGCGGGGAGAGCCGGCCGGCGCCGTCACCGGCGCTCAGCAGGCTGCTCAAAAAGGTCCATATGCAAGGCGGCGCTCTCGATTGCGGAATGCGGATTGCGGAATGCGGATTGGGAGGGCCGCTACGGCGCAGCGCCAACGCCCCGCCCGCTGCCGCCGGGGCAGCGGGGAAAGACGTTGGGCCTTTTTCAGCAGCCTGCTAGGCATGGCAGGCCGCGGCGAGGGCGGCCCAGAGTTCGCGCGGGAGGCCCTCCGGGAAGGGGAGGTAGAGGAAGGCCCGATCCAGCAGGCCGCGGTAGCGGGCCAGGAGCCGCGAGGCCAGGTCGGCGTAGGGCGCCACGACGGCGAATTCGTGGAGCATCTCCTCCGAGACGAGGGCGGCCATCTCCCCCCAGCGCCCGGCGGCGGCCATGCGGTTGAGGCGCTGGCCCACCTCCTGCCACCCGTGCACCTCCAGGACGGGCCAGTAGCCCTTGGTGGAGGCGTAGAACGCGATCTGCTCGCGCACGGCCGCGGCCGCGGCCGCCATCTCGCCCGCGTCCCCGCCGGTGACGACGAAAACGGAGCCGCCCAGGGCCACGTCCTCGCGGCGGCGCCCCGCCGCCCGGGCGCCCTCCGCCATGTGGGGGAGGATCGCCTCACGGATATACCGGGCCGTGTGAAAGGGATGGACCTGAAGCCCGTCGGCCACTTCACCGGCTACGCGGCACAGGTAGGGGTTGACCGCGGCCAGCCACACGGGGATGCGGGGGTTCGGGAGGCGGCCCGGGTTGAAGAAGGGCGTCATCAGCGTGTGGGTATAGAACTTCCCCTCGAACTTGAGGGGGGTGCCGGTCTGCCAGCAATTCCAGATGGCGCGCAGGGCCAGCACGTACTCGCGCAGGCGCGGCCCGGGCGCATCCCATTTCACGCTGAAGCGGCGCTCGTTGTGCGCCCTCACCTGGGTGCCGAGGCCGAGGAGGAACCGCCCGCCGGTCCAACGGGCCAGGTCCCACGCCGTGTGGGCCACCACCATGGGGCTGCGCGGGAAGGCCACGGCGATGGCCGTGCCCATCTCGAGCCGGCGGGTGTGCTCGGCGGCCAGGGCGAGGGGGAGGAACGGATCGTGCTGGGTCTCGTGGGTCCAGAGGCCGTCCAGCCCCCACGCCTCTGCATCCCGCGCGGCCGCGCCCAGCGCGGCCGGCGTCCCCCCCTCCAGCCTGGCGTCCAGTTTCACCTGGGTTCCGCCTCCGCGGCGCGAAGCAATGAGCAATGAGCAATGAGCGATGAGAACCACGTGAAGAGAAACGAGCGATCAGCGGGGGAGGAGTCCGGGTGCGGATATCCGCTCATTGCTCGTTCCTCATCGCTCATTGCTCGGCCCGGATGGCGCGGGCGCCGTCCCGGCGTGGGAACCGGGAGCCCTTATATCAGGCGGGGGGCGTGTTTGCCAAGGGAACGGCGGGGACGGCGAAGGGCGAGGGAGAATGCCGGGTTTGACCGGCCGTGTCGTCGGGTGATAGGGTCGTGGCGGATTCTTCAGAAGGAGGGCGCAGCCATGGCCACATACATCTTGCTGACCACGCTCACCGACGAAGGCCGGAAGACCGTGAAGGCGAACCCCACCCGGATCAGGGAGGTGAACAAGGAGATCGAAGGGATGGGCGGTAAGGTGATCGCACAGTACGCCGTCCTCGGGATCTACGACTTCGTCAACGTCGTGGAGGCCCCGGACAACGAGACCGTCGCGCGCATCTCCGTGGAGCTGGGATCGCGCGGCACCCTCCAGATCATGACGCTGCCGGCCATCCCCATCGAGACGTTCGCCAAGAAGGTCAAGGCCAAGTGAGCGATGAGCAACGAGCGATGAGTGATGAGGGCTGAGGACTGAGGCTTGCGGCGCCCTCAGTCCTCAGCCCTCGCGGCTCAGTCCTCGGCATGAACGAGCATCGGCGCACGAATCACCTGATCCGGGAAGCCAGCCCCTACCTGCGGCAGCACGCCCACAATCCGGTGGACTGGTATCCGTGGGGCCCCGAGGCCCTGGCCAGGGCCCGGGCCGAGGACAGGCCGATCCTCCTCAGCATCGGCTACTCGGCCTGCCACTGGTGCCACGTGATGGAACGCGAGTCCTTCGAGGACGAGGGGACCGCCGCCCTGATGAACCGGGAGTTCGTCAACATCAAGGTGGACCGCGAGGAGCGCCCGGACCTGGACCAGATCTACCAGGGCGTGGTCCAGATCCTCGGGCGCCAGGGCGGCTGGCCCCTCACCGTCTTCCTGGCGCCGTCCGGCGAGCCGTTCTTCGGCGGCACCTACTTCCCGCCGGAGGACCGGCACGGCCTGCCGGCCTTCCGGAAGGTGCTGGAGGCCGCCGCCGCGGCCTACCGCACCAACAGGGACGGCATCGCCGAGACCACCAAGCAGCTGCGCGTGGCCCTGCAGGAGCAATTGGCGCCCTCGATGGCCGACGGGGCGGCGCCGGACCCTGCGCTGGCGGAACGTGCGGCCCGCGCGCTCTCGCGCCACATGGACCCGGTCCACGGCGGCTTCGGGGCCGCCCCCAAGTTCCCCAACCCCACCGCGCTCACCTTCGTGCTGCGCCACGGCCTCCTCCGCGGGGACCCCTTCCCGCGGGACCTGGCGCTGCTCACGCTGCGCCGGATGGCCGCCGGCGGCATCTACGATCACCTGGGCGGCGGGTTCCACCGCTACTCGGTGGACGCCCGGTGGCTGGTGCCGCACTTCGAGAAGATGCTGTACGACAACGCCCTGCTGGTCCCGCTCTACCTGGAGGCCTACCAGGCCACGGGGGAGCCGCAGTTCCGCAGGGTGGCCGAGGAGACGGTGGCGTACGTGCGGCGCGAGATGTTCCAGCCCGGGGGCGGGTTCTACGGCTCGCAGGACGCGGACAGCGAGGGGGAGGAGGGCAGGTTCTTCGTCTGGAGCAGGGACGAGGTGTTGCAAATCCTGGGGCGGGACGCCGGCGAGGTCTTCTGCCGCGCCTACGACGTGACCGAGACCGGCAACTTCGAGGGCGGCCGGAGCGTCTTGAACGCCCACGCCAGCCCGGCGCACCTGGCGGAGCGCTTCGGCGAGACGCCCGAGGCCATCGAGGGGGTCCTGGCCGAGGGCCGCCGCGCGCTGTTCGCCGCCCGCGAGCGCCGCCCGCGGCCGTTCCGGGACGAGAAGGTGCTCACCGGCTGGAACGCATTGATGGTCTCGGCCTGCGCGCGGGCGGCGCAGGTGCTGGAGGATGCCCCCGCCCTGGCGGCGGCCGAGCAGAGCGCGGCCTTTCTGCTGAAGGAACTGCGGCGGGACGGCCGGGTGTTCGCCGTCTTCGCGGACGGCCGCGCCGCCATCCCCGGCTACCTGGACGACTACGCCTTCCTGGTGCAGGCGCTGCTGGATCTCTTCGAGACCACCTTCGACCGGGCGCACCTGGCGGCCGCCCTGGACCTGGCCGAGGCCATGGTGGACCTGTTTTGGGACGCGGCCGGCGGCGGATTCTACTTCACCGGGCGGGACCACGAGCGGCTCATGGTCCGCCCCAAGTCCGCCCAGGACCACGCCATCCCGGCCGGCGCCGCCGTGGCCGCCATGGACCTGCTGCGCCTCCACTACCTGACGGGCCGCGCGGCGTACCGGGAGCGGGCCGAGCGCCTCTTCGGCGCCTACGGGAAGGCCATGGAGAGGAACCCCTTCGGTTTCGCCGGCCTGCTGCTGGCCCTGGAATTCCACCGGGATACTCCGCGCCAGATCGTGATCGTGGGGGACCCGGCCGCCGCGGACACGCGCGACCTGCTGCGCGCCGCGCACCGGGCCTTCGTGCCCCACCGCGTCCTGATAGCCGCCAAGTCCGCGGATGACCTCCCGGCCCTGCCCCACCTGGGCGAGCTGCAGGTGGGCCGGGGGGGCCCGGCGGGGCGCGCCAGCGCCACCGTCTGCCACCGCTTCGCCTGCTCGCTGCCGGTGAGCGCCTCCGCCGATCTGGCCGCGCTCCTGGCGCCGGCGGCCCGGCCGTGAGGAGCCCATGACTCAGCCGATCGCCACCGATGCCGCGCCCGCCGCCACCATCCGCGTGGGGCCGCAGGCCCTCCGCGCCTTCGCCGGGGCATGCCTGGAACAGGTGGGGGTGCCGCCCGGGTCGGCGGCCATGGTGGCCGACAACCTGGTGGAGGCGGACCTGCGCGGCGTCGAGTCCCACGGGGTGGCGCGGCTCAAGGTCTACGTGGAGCGGCTGGCCGCCCGCCTGGTGGCGCCGGAGGCCCAGGGGGTGGTGCTCCGCGAGCGCGCGGCCATGGCCCTGCTGGACGGGGAGAACGGGCTGGGGGCCGTGATCGGCACGGCCGCCGTGGAACTGGCGGCGCGCAAGGCCCGCCAGGCGGGGTGCGCCTTCGTGGCCGTACGCAACAGCAACCACTTCGGCACGGCGGCCTACTACCTGATCCCCCCCATCCGGCAGCGGATGATCGGCTTCGTGATCACCAACGGGCC
>DASPOZ010000166.1:0-6692 GCA_035625755.1 Candidatus Sulfotelmatobacter sp. | reverse complement strand
CCTTGCCCGCCCCTCCGGCCCACCCCGCCGAAGATCGCATCCATCCTCCCCGCGGCGCAGGCGTTACGTTAACGGCAGCGCGGCGGTCCCGTCAAGGCGATTCCCGCGCCCTCTAGCAGGCCGCTGAAAAAGGCCCATCTGCGGCGTTGGCGCGCTCGCGCACTCGCTGCGGCGTACATCCCAGTACGCCTCACTCGGCGCATCGCCCGCCGCCTTGCACCTGGGCCTTTTTGAGCGGCCTGTCCGGCGCCCAAACCCCTGGTGGGTTCAGGACGCGCGCTGGCGCGCGCGCCGGCGGGGCGGCCGGCCTATTCCGCGATCCGCAATGGCGCGGGCCGGCCGACATCTGGGTCTTCATGCACGCCCTCGTTGGGATTGGGTAGGGTGCGCTAAAGCGGGTTTGAATAGCTTCCTGGAGGGCCTGAAAGGCGATGCGCCACGACACCCTCACCCCGGAGCAGCGGGACAGCCTGGCGGGGCTGGAGGACCTGGGGATGCGCGGCGCGGCGCGGGCCCTGGGCGAACTGCTGGGGGAGGCGCCGGCCCTCACCGTCGCCTCCGTGGGGATCATGCCCCTGGGCGCGGCCTCCAGCCTCGTGGTCCCCGATGAGGGGATCGTGGCCGGGGTCGCCTTCCGCCTCTCCGGGGGGACCCGCGGGCGCTTCGTGGTGCTGCTCCCGCGGGCGGCGGCCTTCGCCCTGGTGACGAGCCTCTCCGGGCGCGCGATGGGACGGCACCCGGCGCTCACCGAGGAAGACCTGTCGATCCTCAAGGAGGCAGGCAACATCCTGTGCTCGAGCTACGTGAACGCCCTGGCCAACCGGCTGGGGGCGCCCATCATGCTCTCCATCCCCCATCTGGTGTTCGACCGGTCCGAGGCGGTCTTGGAGGCCACGCTGCCGGGCAGGGGCGATGGGGATGCGGAGGGCGCGCTCGTGGTGACCCGGTTCGCCGACAGCGCCCGGCACATCGAGGGGATGCTGCTGCTCTTCCCGGAGCAGGACGTCCTCCGGGCGCTGGCCGAGGGGGGGCGCGAGACATCGGGCGGAGGACCCCTGGCCGAGGACTGACGGCGTGGACGAGGCGGTGAGGGCGAAGTACGACCGGCTGCGGGCGATCCTGGCCGAGATGGGCGGGGTGGTGGTGGCCTTCTCGGGCGGCGTGGACAGCGCCCTCCTGCTCAAGGTGGCGCACGACGTGCTGGGTGCGCGCTGCCTGGGCGTCACCGCCGTGTCCCCCAGCCTGCCGGCCGCCGAGCGGGAAGCCGCGGGCCGCCTGGCGGCGGCCCTGGGGGCGCGCCACCGGTTCATCGAGGGCCACGAGATGGACGATCCGCGCTACGTGCGCAACGCGCCGGACCGATGCTACTTCTGCAAGGCGGACCTGTACGGGCGCCTGCTGCCCCTGGCTGCGGCCGAGGGGCTGGCCTGGGTGGCCAACGGCACCAACCGGGATGACCTCACGGATCGCCGGCCCGGCATGGTGGCGGCGCGCGAGCGGGGGATCCGGAGCCCGCTCCTGGAGGCGGCCATGGGCAAGGCGGAGATCCGCGCCATCTCCCGGGCCCTGGGGCTGGCCACGGCGGAGAAACCGGCCATGGCCTGCCTGGCCTCCCGTCTCCCCCACGGGACGGCGGTGACGGTGGAGCGTCTTCGCATGGTGGAGGCGGCCGAGGCGGGCCTGCGGGCGGCGGGCCTGCGCCAGGTGCGCGTGCGGCATCACGGCGGCCTGGCGCGGATCGAGGTAGCCCCCGAGGAGCTGCCCGGCCTGCTGGGGCCGGCCGGGGCCAGGGCAGCGGCGGTCGCCGTGCGGGCGGCCGGCTACCGGCGCGTGGGAGTGGATCTGGAGGGGTATCGGTCGGCGAGCCTGCGCGCGGCCCCGGGCGCGTAGCCGGCTGCTGGAAGATATGCTTTTCCGCAGGCTGCTCAAAAAGGTCCAGGTGCAAGGCGGCGCGCGAAGCGCCGACTGAGGCGTACGCCGGGTGCGCCGCAGGGAGTGCGCGAGCGTGCCAACGCAGCAGATGGGCCTTTTTCAGCAGCCTGCCCGCGGGCGGGACGAGTAGGCCCCATGGAAACCATCCTGGTCATCGACGACGAGCTCTTCATGCGCCGCCTGTGCGAAGACATGCTGTCGCTGCGCGGGTTCAGGGTCCTCCTGGCGGAGAGCGCCAAGGAGGGCCTGGTCATTCTGGAGCAGGGCGGGGTGGACGTGGTGTTGCTGGACATCATGATGCCGGAGCTGTCCGGCATCGAGTTCCTCCCCACCGTCAAGAAGACCGCTCCGGACGTCTTCGTGATCATCATCACCGCCTACGCTTCCCTGGAGACGGCCATCGAGGCGCTGAAGAAGGGGGCCTACGACTACATCCGGAAGCCCTTCCGCCCCCACGAGCTCTACCACTCGGTGGACAAGGCCATCGGCCGCCGTCGCGCGGAGCTGGAGAACAAGCGGCTGCTCCACGACATGCAGCTCAAGGTGAAGGAGCTCAGCACCCTCAACCGGGTGGGGAAGTACATCCACTCCCTGCTGGAGATCGAGCGGGTGCTGGAGAAGATCGTCCTCTCCATCGCCGCCGTCCTGGGGGTCGAGATCGTCTCCATCATGCTCATCGACAGGGAGACGGGGGAGCTGACCATCCGGGCCTCCACCGGGCTCAGCCCGGAGATCGTGAAGCGCACCCGGCAGAAGGTGGGCAGCGGCATCGCCGGCTGGGTGGCCAAGCGGGGGGAGCCCCTGCTGGTGAACGACATCGAAAACGACCCGCGCTTCGCCAAGCTCAGCTCGGACGTGAAGTACCGCACCAAGTCTCTGTTGTCGGTGCCGCTGATCACCAAGTCCGGCGTCCTGGGCGTCATCAACGTGAATCGGAAGAGCTCGGGCGAGGTGTTCGACGACCGCGACCTGGAGCTGCTCACCACCTTCTGCAGTCAGGCCGCCGCCGCCATCGAGAACGGCGAGCTCTACGCCCGGGTGACCAACTTCAATCGGGAGTTGGAGGAGAAGGTGCGGGTGGCCACGGCCGAGGTGGCGCGCAGCAACCAGGAGTTGGAGCGGCGCGTGGCCGAGCTGAGCACCCTCTACGAGGCCAGCCGCGTGATGTGCTCCACCCTCAACCTCCGCGAGCTGGTGGTGCGGATCCTGGAGGAGGTGCGCAAGCTCATCCCGCACGACGTGGGCGAGATCTGCGTGTGGGACGACGACGCGGAGGAGCTCCGGGTGCTGGCCACGTCCCAGGGGGGCCAGTACGTGCCCCGGGAGGGGCGGTATCGGCTGGAGGATCCCACCAGCACCGGCTGGATCGCCACCCACCGGCAGCACCTGCTGGTGCCCGCGGTGGGCCGGAGCGAGGCCCCGGGGTCCATCGCCCAGTTCAACGGCGGCGCGCAGACGGCCTCGTACATCGGCTTCCCGCTCCTCAAGGGCGACAAGCTGGTGGGGACCTTCGAGCTGGGAAGCACCGCGCCGGGCACCTTCAGCGAGGAGCACCTTACGACCATGGGCGCCCTGGCCGGCCACCTGGCCCTGTCGGTGGAGAACGCGCACCTCTACTCGAACCAGCAGCGCAATTTCATCGAGACCCTGCGCTCCCTGGTGCACACGCTGGAGGCGCGGGACGAATATACCCGCAACCATTCGGAGCGGATGACCCGGGTGGCCGTGCTGCTGGCCAAGGCCCTGGGCCTGCCCGAGGCGCGCATCAGCGCCGTGCGCATCGCCGGCGCCCTGCACGACATCGGCAAGATCGGCATGGAGGACGCCATCCTGAAGAGTGCCGAGAAGCTCACCCCGGCGCAGCGGCGCGTGATGCAGATGCATCCCGAGATCGGCGCCCGGATCCTGGAGCCCATCCGGTTCCTGAGGGGGATCAAGGAGATCGTCCTGCACCACCAGGAGCGGTTCAACGGCACGGGCTACCCCCGGGGCCTGAAGGGCGAGGAGATCCCGCTGGAGTCCCGCATCCTGGCCGTGGCCGACGCCTACGACGCCATGATGTCCCGCCGGCGCTATCGGGAGAAGGATTTCACCCACCAGGGAGCCTTCGCGGAGGTCCGCAAGGGCGCCGGCAAGCAGTTCGACCCGGTGGTGGTGGAGGCCCTGGGCCGGCTGGACGAGCGGGGGCTGCTGGCGCTCTACGGCAACCGGCCGGAGGCCGAAGGTGTGCCGGTCCTGCTGGTGGATTGCAGCCGGTGCGGCGCCCAGTTCCGCGTGGACGCGCGAAAGATCCCGGCCGGCGGCGCTAAGGTGCGCTGCCGCGAGTGCCAGGAACCGCTGGTGGTGCGCCCCGAGGGCGCGGGGGCGGTCGCCGCGCCCGCCTAGCAGGCCGCTGAAAAAGGCCCATCTGCTGCGTTGGCGGGCTCGCGCGCTCGCTGCGGCGTACATCCCAGTACGCCTCACTCGGCGCATCGCCCGCCGCCTTGCACCTGGGCCTTTTTGAGCGGCCTGTTCTGTGTCGGGCTGCTGTTGGTTCCGGAACGCGCGCTCGCGCGCGGCGGTGTGGCGGCCGGCTCATTCTGCAATCCGCAATCCGGATTCTGCAATGGTGGGCCCCGCGTATTTCTGGGGGAGCGACCCAGCGCGGGCCGGGATCGTGGTATGGCGATGGTGACCGAGGCGTGGGAGCAGTTCGATTGTTACAAGGTCCTCGGCGTCCACGTGGCGGCGACGACCCTGGAGATCCGCAAGGCCTACTATCGGGCCAGCCGCGAGGTTCACCCGGACCGGGGCGGCTCCCACGGTGCCCAGGTCCGGGTCAACCTTGCTTATGAGGTCCTGGCCGACCCCGTCACCCGCCAAGCCCACGACCTGTTCTGGTTCCGGTTCCGCGCCCCGACGGCGGCGGTGCGCGAGGCCCCCGCCCGCCCCCCCGGCCCGGGAGAGCCGGCGAAGGTGGCGGAGGGCGAGCCGCTGGGGGCGCTCCTGCGGCGCGTCCAAGAGATGCTGGGGCACACCGGCCCGGCGAGCGCGCCGGCCTCCACAGGTCCTCGGCCGGGCCGCTGGCCGGCGGGCCCGCCGCCGCAGGTTTTCCCGGCGCCTTCGGCCCGGCCGAACCGGCCGGGGAGGGGGCGGCGGTGGATCTTCGCCACGGCCTCGGCCTTGAGCGGCCTGGCCCTCGGGGCGTCCCTGGAGGGGTTCCACGCCGTCTGGCTGGGGGCGGGCGTAGGCTGGCTCGCCTTCACCGCCACGGGGCTGCGCCGCCCCCGGGGGCCGCGGCCGCCGGCGGGGGGGATGCCGATGGGCGGGGCCGCCGTACGGCCCCGGCCCGAGGTGCCTGGCGATGCCGCCCATGAGATCCTGGACCCCCGACTGGCGCTGTACGTGCGGGGGATCGCCTCCCTCAGCCGGCTCCTGTTGCGCCCCACGGCGCTGGACGACAGCGAGGACCAGCTGGCCCGGCGTATCACCGCGGCCCTGTTCGTGATGGGGTACAAGCCCCTGGGATACGACCGGCGCTACCGGCTCCTGCTCTTCACGGATGATGAGGAGCGCCTCCTCATCCGGTTCCGGCACCGGTCCGGGGCGGCCATCAACGCGAGCTTCGTGCAGGGCATGGTGGACGCCATGGAGTACACCGGATCCTCCCGGGGTATCCTCTTCTGCACCAGCGGCCTCTCCGGGAACGGCGCTGCGCTGGCCGAGCGGCGCGGGATCAAGTGGTACACCTTGACCCGCATGAACGAGTGGATCGAGAGCGTCATCCGCGCCCGGTACGCCGGCCCGCCCGGGGACATCCTGCGGCTCCTCGATCACATCGTGGCCTTCGTCAACCAGCTCTCCACGCCGCTGCCCACCACGCCCGCCGGCGCCCGGCGCTAACAGGCCGCTGAAACAGGCTGCTGAAAAGGGCCCATCTGCGGCGTTGGCGCGCTCGCGCACTCCCTGCGGCGTACCCGGTGTACGCCTCAGTCGGCGCTTCGCGCGCCGCCTTGCACCTGGGCCCTTTTGAGCAGCCTGCCCGGTGCCGGTTTCATGTTGGTTTCAGGACGCGCGCTGGCGCACGCGGCGGGGGCGCGGCCGACCCATTCCGCAATCCGCAATGGCGGGCGCCGCCTTGCACCTGGGCCTTTTTGAGCGGCCTGCCCGGCTCCTGGTTCCGGATGGTTTTAGAACGCGCGCTGGCGCGCGCGGCGGCGGCGCGGGTGGCCCATTCCGCAATCCGCAATGGCGGGCGCCACCTTGCATCCGGACCTTTTTGAGCAGCCTGGGCTAAAGCAAGCTTTTCAGCAACCTGCTGAGAGGGCGGCGGCGGATCGATCGCCCAGGGCGGAGGGAGTTTTTCGCTTTGACAGCGGGGGCAACGCCGGAGATAATACCTGAAAGCGAACGTCGAGGGGCGTGGGGATGCCCGTGCGGAAGGTTGCCATCTTCCCGGTCGTCGTCGGCTTTGCCGTGGGCCTGCTGGCCGCCACCGGGCCTGCGGACGCGTGGGATCGCCCGGCGTACCAGCCCTACGCCTGGCACGTGCCGCGCTGGGCGCCGGCGCCGTTCCCCCTGTATCCCGCCGCGGTGCCCGCCCCCGGCTACCGCCTGTTCTATCCGCCGGGACTTCCGCTCTCCTACCAGGACCCTGCCTCCGGGACGACGTACTGTTTCTCCCCGAACACCGGGTTCTATTACCTGTGCGGCTATGACAGCCCCGCGTGGCAGTCCGCCGTGCCCGCCCCGCCCCCTGGCATGGGCGGCCCCCCGCCCGC
>DASPOZ010000165.1:0-4723 GCA_035625755.1 Candidatus Sulfotelmatobacter sp. | reverse complement strand
CATCAACACGGATGCGCGCGCCCCGATCTTCCAGTACGCGCACTTCGGCGTGGTGGGCGACTGGGCCAAGGTGCTCCCCGCCTTTGCCGCCAAGTGCCGCGAGTTGCTCGCCTGACAGGCTGCTGAAAGAGGCCCGACGATTCTCCCCGCTGCCCAGGCGGCGGCGGGTGGGGCGTTGGCGCGCTCGCGCACTCGCTGCGGCGTACCCGGTGTACGCCTCCGACCCACCTTCGGTGGGTACCCCGGCATCGCGCGTCGCCTTGCACCTGGGCCTTTTTGAGCAGCCTGAGCAGAAAAGAGAGTTATTCAGCATCTTGCTAACGGCGGTGCGGCCGCTGCCGCACCCGCGCGGCGCGGACGAGGGAGGCTCGTGACCGAACTCGCGCTCTGCGGCGGGCTCCTCATGGCGCTGGCCGCCTGCGCCTGGGGGATCGCCCGACGCGTCCGGGCGTGGCGGCGTGGGAGGCCGGCCCCGGTGGAGGGCGATCTCGCCCCGCGGATCGGGGCGGCCCTGCGCGAGGTCCTGGCCCACCGCCGCATCCGGCGCGACCGCATCCCCGGCCTGATCCACGGCCTCATCTTCTTTCCCGTCGCGATCCTGGGCGCCGCCATGCTGTGGGAGCAGGTGCTGCGCGCACCCCTGCCCTTGGGTCCCCTCGATCCCGCGTACCGCTCCCTGCTGGACGTGGCCGGAGTGCTCCTGCTGGGCGGCGTGGCCGCGGCCGCCGCGCGGCGCTTCGGGGCGCGGCCACCGCGCCTGTACGATAGCGGGTGGAAGGACGGGGCCGCCCTGGCGCTGCTCGCGGTCCTGGCCGCGACAGGCCTTGCCATCACGGGGATCCGCCTGGCCGTGGTGGCCGCGGCGGGCGGCCCGCCCCCGGCCTGGGCGACGCCCGGCGCGGCGGCGGCCGCCGGGGCGATGCTCGCTGCGGGGCGCGCCGGCCTCTTGGACCCGGCGGGGTTGGGGGCCATGTTGCCCTGGGCCTACTGGGCCCACGCGGGCATCACCATGCTCCTCCTCGCCTGGCTGCCGTTCGGCCCGCTGCGGCACGCCCTCTACGCCGCCCTGAACGTCGTCCTGGCGCCGCGCGGTCCGGCGGCGGCCCTGGCATCGGTAGACTTCAGCGTGGAAAATCCATGGCTGGGTGCCCGCGCGCCTGACGATATGACCTGGAAGCAGCGGCTGGACCTGGATGCCTGCACCCGCTGCGGCCGCTGCCAGGATGCGTGCCCGGCCTGGGCCGCGGGGCGCCCCCTCTCGCCCGTGCGGTTCATCCAGGCGCTGCGGCAGGCCGCGGCGGGCGGGGCGGGCGACGCACCGCTGGTGCCGCACGCGGTCTCCGAGGACGTGCTCTGGTCGTGCACGACCTGCGGCGCGTGCGCCGAGGTGTGCCCCGTCCGCATCACCGTGGTGGACAAAATCGTGGACGTGCGCCGCCACCTGGCCATGGCCGAGGCCCGGGTGCCTGAGACGGCCCAGGCCGCCCTGCGTTCCCTGGAGGAGCGCGGCCACCCGTGGCCGGGGACCACGCTTACGCGCGGCGGGTGGGCCCGGGGGCTGGGGATCCCGTCGGCCGCCGAGGCCCCGGACGCCGAGTATTTGCTGTGGGTGGGCTGCGCCGGGGCCCTGGTGGATCGGAACGTACGGGCCACCGTGGCCCTGGCGCGGCTGCTCCAGCGGGCCGGCGTGCCCTTCGCCATCCTGGGCGGCGAGGAGCCCTGCACCGGGGACCCTGCGCGCCGGCTGGGGAGCGAACTGCTCTTCCAGATGCTGGCCCAGCAGGCCGTGGCGGCGCTCCAGCAAGCGGGCGCGCGAAAGATCATCACCCAGTGCGCCCACTGTTACAACACCCTGGCCCGCGAGTACCCGCAGTTCGGGGGCACTTTCGAGGTGGTCCCGCATGTGGCGCTGCTCCGGGAATTGCAGGCCGCCGGCCGTCTGCCGGCCGGCGCGGGCGGCCCCTCCGTGACGCTCCACGACGCCTGCTATCTGGGGCGGGCCAACGGAGTCTACGACGCGCCCCGGGAGGCCCTGGCCGGCGCGGGACTGGCCCTGCGCGAGATGCCTCGGCGCCGGGAGGCCGCCTTCTGCTGCGGGGCGGGCGGCGGCAACGCGTGGCAGGGGGCGCTGCCGGGCGGGAAGATCAACACGCTGCGGGCCCGCGAGGCCCTGGAGACCGGCGCGGGCGTCCTGGCCACCGAGTGCCCCTTCTGCCTGCAGATGCTGGAGGAGGGGGTGCGCGATGCGGGCGGGGGGGACCGCATGCGGCCGCTGGACGTCAGCGAGGTCCTGGCCGCATCGCTGGGGCTGCTGGCGGACGAGCCGGCCGTGCCGACGCATTGAGGGGGAAGCCATGCGCGCGATGATGCTCCACCGTTTCGGTTCCGCCCTGGAGGCGGCGGACGTACCGCGTCCCGTCCCCGGAGAGGGTGAGGTCCTCGTCCGCGTGAAGGCGTGCGGCGTGTGCGCCACGGACCTCAAGGTGACCGGCGGTCGCTTGCGGAACCTCCGGCTCCCCCACGTTCCCGGGCACGAAGTGGCCGGGGAGGTGGTGGAGGTGGGGCCGGGGGTCGTGCACCGGAGCCGGGGCGACCGGGTGACGGTCTACATCTACGTGACGTGTGGCTTCTGCCGGATGTGCCGCAGCGGGCGGGAAAACATCTGCCTGAACCTGCGGGGGCGGATCGGAATGGATCGCCCTGGCGGTTTCGCGGAGTACGTGGCTGTCCCCGCGGCCAACTGCATCCGGGTGAGCGACCGCCTCTCCTGGCCCGAGGCCGCCGTCCTGCCCGACGCCGTGGTCACCATGTACAACGCCCTGATCACCCGGGCCCGCGTGGGCCTGGGGGATTGGGTGGCCATCGTGGGCGCCGGCGGCCTGGGGGCGTACGGGATCCAGCTCGCCAAGCGGAGCGGGGCCCACGTGATGGTACTGGACGTGCAGGAGGCCAAACTCGACTGGGCCCTCAAGCTGGGGGCGGACGCCGCCTTCGACGCGCGCGCCGCAGACCGCCGCCAGCGGATCCTCGGCCTCACCGGCGGCCAGGGAGCCGACGTGGTGGCGAACCTCGTGGGCACGCCCGAGAGCCTCTCCGAGAGCCTGGGCTGGCTGCGGAATGGGGGGAAGCTCTTGGTGGTGGGATACAGCCCCGAGCACCCCTTCCCGGCGGATTCCTTCGCCATGCACCTGGGCGAGCTGGAGATCATCGGCGTCCGCTCGGCCACGCGCCAGGACCTGCTGGCGGTGGTGGGCCTGGCCGAGAGGGGGGAGCTGCAATCGGCGGTGACGCAGGAGATGCCGCTGGCCCGCGCCAACGAGGCCCTGGCCGCCGTCAAGGCCGGCTCCGTCCTGGGGCGCCTGGTCCTGACTCCCTAGTCCCGGGTCCCGGGTCCTTGGTCCTGAGTCCCCGGCCGGGCCTCTCGAGGCGCCGGCCATCTTGTGCCAGTTAAACCATCGAACCACCGAACAACCGAACGTGCTACGGAGGTCAGGCATGAAGGCCATGCTGCTGCACGAGTTGGGGGGGCGCGTCAGCCTGGGCGAGGTGCCGGTGCCGAAGCCGGGACCCACGGAGGTGCTCATCAAGGTGCGGGCCACCGGCGTGGGCCTCACCGTGGTGATCATGAAAGCCACCCCCGGCCTGGTCACCAGCTACCCGCGGATCCTGGGGCACGAGCTGGCCGGGGAGGTGGCCGAGCTCGGCTCCGAGGTGGACGGGTGGCGGAAGGGTGACCGCGTCACCTGCCACTTCTACCTGACGTGCAAGGTCTGCAAGTGGTGCCGCATGGGGAAGGAGACCCTCTGCCCCAACTTCCGCGGCTACGTGGGCATGGCCTGCGATGGGGCCTACGCCGAGTACATGAAGCTCCCGGCCGTGAACCTGTGCCGGATCCCCGACAACGTCTCGTTCCAGGATGCCTGCGTGGCGGCCGACGCCATCTGCACCCCCTACCACGCCTGCCGCGCAGAGGCGCAGGTGGGGCCCAGCGACGACGTGGTGATCGTGGGCGGGGGAGGGGGCGTGGGCATCCACGGCGTCCAGATGGCCAAGCTCTGCGGCGGCCGCGTGATCGGGGTGGACCTGGGCGACGCCAAGCTGCAGCAGATGAAGGCCTGCGGCGCCGACGCGGTGATCGACGGGGTGGAGGGGGACTGGTCCGAGCGGGTCCTGCGCCTCACCGACGGGAAGGGCGTGGAGGCCGTCATCGACTTCGTGGCAACGCGGCGCACGCTGGAGACCAGCATGAAGTGCCTGGGCCGGATGGGGAAGCTGGTGATCATCGGTTACCGCCCCCCCGCCGTGTTCAAGGACCTGCCCGATTTCACCGTGAATCCGCTGGAAGTCCTGAGCAAGATGCAGGAGATTCACGGGTCCCGGTACGTGAACATGGCGGAGCTCCAGGACACGCTGAAGCTGGTGAGCGAGGGGAAGATCAAACCCATCATCACCAAGACGTTCCCCCTGGAGGGCGCCGAGGAGGCCCACCAGCTCCTGCTGAAGAACGAGCTGGTGGGGCGCGCCGCCCTGGTGCAATCCTAGCAGTTGATTTGACGCATGGCGCTCGATCCCTGACGCCGGACCCTCTGAAGAGCGTCCAGCACCGGGCGTCGACCCTTCGCGAGGTGTGACATGACACATGCCGTCACCACGGATACCGCGCACGTGAAGTTCTTCAAGGCCCGGGACGGCCGCAACGTGGCCATGCTGGTGCGGGCCGGCT
>DASPOZ010000164.1:0-8259 GCA_035625755.1 Candidatus Sulfotelmatobacter sp. | reverse complement strand
CGCTCGCCAACCTGCACCGCCTGCTCACGAGCGGAAAGCTGGCCGGGACCGGGAAGCTGGTCATCCTGCCCGTGGACCAGGGCTTCGAGCACGGGCCCGGCCGGAGCTTCGCCATGAATCCGGCCGGCTACAACCCCCACTATCACTTCGAGTTGGCCGTGGAGGCCGGCTGCAACGCCTACGCCGCGCCCCTGGGGTTCCTGGAGGCGGCCGCGGCGGAGCACGCCGGCGAGGTGCCCCTGATCCTCAAGCTCAACAACCACGACGTGCTCCTCGACGAGAAAGACCCCGACCAGGCGGTGACCGGCGGCGTGAAGGATGCGCTCCGCCTGGGCTGCGTGGCGGTCGGCTACACCATCTATCCCGGCTCGACCCACCGGCTGGACATGTACGAGAGGCTCCGCGAGATCGCCGCCGAGGCCAAGGCCGTCGGGCTGGCGGTGATCGTGTGGTCGTACCCGCGGGGCTCCGGCCTCACCAAGGAGGGTGAGACCGCCATCGACGTGACGGCCTACGCCGCCCACATCGCGGCCCAGCTCGGCGCCCACGTGATCAAGGTGAAGCTCCCCTCCGCCCACATCGCCCAGGACGCCGCCCGGAAGGTGTACGAGAAGAACCAGGTGCCCGTGGGCAGCCTCCCGGAGCGGGTGCGGCACGTGGTGCAGAGCGCCTTCGACGGCCGCCGCATCGTGATCTTCTCGGGCGGGGCCAAGGAAGAGGACCAGGCCGTGTTCGACGAGGCCCGCGCCATCCGCGACGGCGGCGGCTTCGGGTCCATCATCGGCCGGAACTCGTTCCAGCGTCAGCGGTCCGAGGCCCTGGAGTTCCTGGGCACCATCATGAAGATCTACGGCGGGACGATGCGCTAGGATCCCCAGCGCCGGCGCACACCTCCGGGGCGTCGCCCCGAGGGGGCCCCGCGGCGGCGGGCAGGCCGCCTGCTGCTGCGGGGCGCCGCCTTCCGCGCCGCGCCTCACTCGCCCCCGGCGAGCGCCGCACCTTCGTGAGACCGCGGAACATCGGATCCCCTCCCGAGGTCGTGCACTTCCCATCGCCACAAAACCCCTAAGCCGGATGACCCGTGAATCGGACCTCTGCGGCTCAGGCGCCCCCTCACCCTCACCCACCCCCCCCAGGGGGCGAGGGAACCAGGAAGGTGCCGTCTTCGTTGTTGAGGGAAGGGGGTGGGTGGCTGAGCCGCCAGATTCGACGGCGAGCAGATCCTCCGGGGGCGGCGACTCGGAGGGGCGAACGTCTCGGTGCACCACCGGCATCCGACGAGACAACCCCCAGCGGACACCGGATGGGAGGCTATCCATGGCCACGAGAACCCCCGAGAGTGATCTGCTTCCCGGCGCCTGCTCCGCCGGGGCCCCGCGGGGCCGGGGCGCCCGGCCCGCCCGCAAGGACGGCGGAGCGCGATCGTGAAGGCGGTGCAGGAATCCTCCCGCCCGGCGGTGGGCCGCGTGCTGGCGCGGCCCTCCACCTCGCTGGCGCCGCGTATCCTGATCCTGGGTGGTGGGTTCGCCGGCGTCAACGTCGCCCTCGAGCTGGCCCGCGGCTGTGCCGGGGTGTTGCCCGTGCACATCACGTTGGTCAGCGACCAGAACTTCTTCCTCTTCACCCCCATGCTGGCCGAGGCCGCCACGGGGGCGGTGGAGAGTCGCCACGTCCTCTACCCCATTCGGCCCCTCTGCGGCGCATGGGGCATCGAGTTCGGCGAGATGGCGGCGGAAAGCATCGACCTGCAGCGGCGCCGCGTCACCGTCCGCCACCGCCGGTCGGCGATCCGCCAGCAGGTCCATTACGACATGCTGGTCCTCGCCCTGGGCGCCTCGCCCAACGTGGCCCAGGTCCCCGGGACGGCCGAGCACGCCCTCACCTTCAAAGGGGTCGGCGACGCCGTCGCGATCCGGAACCGGGTGATCGATCAGTTCGAGGCCGCCGCCCTCACGGACGATCCGTGGGTGCGGCGCCGTCTGTTGACCTTCGTGGTGGTGGGGGCGGGCCATGCCGGCACCGAACTGATGGCCGCCCTGGAGGAGCTGACCCGCGGGATCCTCCTCCGCCACTACCCGACCATCCCTTCGGACAACGTCCGGCTCGTCCTGGTGGGCAGCGCCGTGCTCCCCCAGACCGCCACGAACCTGGCGGCCTACACCCGCGAGCAGCTCCAGCAGCGCGGGATCGAGCTGGAGACGGCCCGCGCGGCCGAGGTCTCGGCGGATGGCCTGACCCTCCAGGACGGCCGGATGATCCCCAGCCACTGCGTCATCTGGACGGCCGGGAACCGGGTGAGCCCGGTGGTGGCGGACCTCCCCCTGCCCAAGGCGAAGGACGGCCGGTTGAAAGTCAACGAGGTCTTCGAGGTGGAGGGCGCCCGCGGCGTGTACGCGCTGGGGGACAACGCCCACCAGATCGACGCCCACACCGGAAACCCCTACGTGGCCACCGCCCAGGTGGCCATCCGGCAGGCCCGGGCGCTGGCCGCGGTGATCGAGGCCGAGTTGACCGGCCGCCAGAAGCGGCCCTTCCGGTTCAAGCTGCTGGGGGAGATGGTGCCTCTGAGCCGCCGCACCGCGGTGGCAGACTTGAAGGGCATCAAGCTGGTCGGGTTCCCCGCCTGGTTCATGTGGAAGACGGTCTATATGCTCAAGTTGCCCACGCTGGCCTCGCGCATCCGCGTGGTGCTGGACTGGACGGTGGAGCTGTTCTTCGAGCGGGATGTCTCGGAGCTGACGCTCCACGAAGAAGGGGGAAACTGACATGCCGGAGGCCATGATGGTCACCCCAACCCGGGGCCGCCTGCCGGCCTGGCGCCGGCTGGCCTGGCGCCTGGGGGCCGCCTTCCTCCTGCTCACCGCCCTGGGGATCCTGCTGAGCGGCCTGCTCCAGTACCGCGCCCAGGACCGCGCGCTGCGCCGCTCGCTGGGGTCGCTCCTCCTGAACATCGCCCGCACCGGCGCCCTACTGATCGATGGCGAGCAGCACCAGGCCGTGCTGGCGGCGGGGCGGAGCGACACGCCGGCCTACGGCACCATCCGCGCCCAGCTCCTCCGCATCCAGCAGGCCAACGCGTTGCACGACGCCGTGTACACCCTGGTGGACATCCGGGAGGAGTGGGCCCGCTTCGCCGTGATCAGCCAGGGGCCCACGCCGCTGGGGGAGGAATACCACCTGGCCCCCGCGATACGGCCCATCCTGCGCCGCGTGATGGCCGAGGGGACCGCCGCCTATACGGACATCTACGGCAACGAACACGGCACGTGGATCACCGCCTTCGCCCCCGTGCGCGATGCGGCGGGCCGGACCGTGGCCGTCCTGGACGTGGATTACCGGGCGGACGTGTACCTGGCCGAGCGGGCGGCGGTACGGCGCCGGCTGTACGTCCATTCGCTGGCGGGCGCGCTCCTGGCGCTGCTGGCGGGCCTGGTATTCGCGCGCCGCATCACCCGGCCCGTGAAACAGCTCGCCGCCCTGGCCCGGCGGGTGGTGGAGGGCGACCTGACCGGTCGCGTCTACGTAACCGCCCGCGACGAGATCGGCATGCTGGCCAACGTGCTCCACCTGATGGTCCAGCGCCTCCAGGTCTCGAATCGGAGCGTGGTGGAGGTGCTGGTGCGGGCGCTGGAGGCGCGCAGCGGCGAGGCGGGCTCCCTGCGGCGCCTGGCGGCGGGGGCCCTGGCCGTGGCCGAGCGCCTGGAGGTCTCCGCCGCCCAGCGGGAGGCGCTGGAGCTGGGCGCCCTGCTGCACGACATCGGCGACATCCGCACGCCCGAGGCGGTGCTGCACAAGCCCGGTCCCCTCTCGCCCGAGGAGCGACGCCTCATGCAACAGCATCCGGCGGCCGGCGTGGAGATCCTCGAGACCGTGCCCCTCCTCACTCCCGCCCTGGACGTGGTGGGCGCGCACCACGAACGGTACGGCGGGGGCGGCTACCCGCACGGCCTGCGCGGCGAGGAGATACCGCTCACGGCGCGCATCTTCGCGGTGGTGGACGCCCTGGACGCCATGACCCACGACCGGCCGTACCGGCGCGCCCGCCCCCTGGGTGAGGCCCTGGAGGCCCTGGGCAGCGAGGCCGGCGGGCAGTTCGACCCGCGCGTGGTGGAGGCCACCCTGAGCATCCCGCACGACCGGTGGGAGCAATTCCTCGGCGGGGCCGCCGGCGCGCCGGCGCCGGCATCCCTCGTCGGCGCCTGAGTCCGTGTCCTCGATGTGGCCGCCCGGGGTCATGATGGGCGACCGTCCAGTGTCCTGAGTCAAAAGTTCGCCGAGTATTTTCCGTTCGCCCTGAGCTTGTCGAAGGGCGACATCTCGCGGTGTTCGTGCTTCGACGGGCTCAGCACGAACGGAGAATTAATGCTGCGAATCTCTGACTCAGGAGACTAGCAGGATGCTGAAAAACCCGCTTTCTGCAGGCTGCTCAAAAAGGTCCAGATGCAAGGCGGCGCGCGAGGCGAGGCGCGAGGCGTACTTGGGCCGTACGTCGCAGCGCCGCGCGAGCGCGCCAACGCCCCACCCGCTGCCGCCGAGGCGGCGGGGAAAGTTGTTGGGCCTTTTTCAGCAGCCTGCTGGAGAGTACGCAGGAGAGATGCACATGCAGCCGTATCCGTTGAAGCGTCAGACGGCGCTGGTCACGGGGGCCAGCTCGGGGATCGGCGCGGGCGTCGCCCGGGCCCGGGGAAGGCCGCCATGTGGCTCGCCTCCGACGATTCGCACTACGTTTACGGCCAGACCCTCTTGGTGGATGGCGGGATGACCCTCTATCCGGAGTTCGCCCATGGGGGGTAGAAAGGGACCCGCAAACCGCCAGGTCATCAAGGGCACCCAGATGGACGGGGAGCAGAAGCGCCTGGCGGAGGCGGAGGGCCGCACGGCGCACTGGCGGCGCTGGGGGCCGTACCTCTCCGAGCGCCAGTGGGGCACCGTGCGCGAGGACTACTCGCCCGACGGGAACGCATGGGATTCCTTCCCCCACGACCACGCCCGGTCCCGCACCTACCGCTGGGGCGAGGACGGCCTGCTGGGGATCTGCGACAACCACCAGCGCCTCTGCTTCGCCCTGGCCCTGTGGAACGGGCACGACCCCATCCTAAAGGAGCGCCTCTTCGGCCTCACGGGGTCCGAGGGCAACCACGGCGAGGACGTGAAGGAATACTACTTCTACCTCGACTCCACCCCGACCCACTCCTACATGAAGGCGCTCTACAAGTTTCCCCAGGCCGCGTTCCCCTACGCGCGCCTGGTGGAGGAGAACCGGCGGCGGTCCCGGCGCGACCCCGAGTTCGAGCTGCTGGACACCGGCGCCTTCGACGACGACCGATACTTCGACGTCTTCGCCGAGTACGCCAAGGCCTCCACGGACGATATCCTGATCCGGATCACCGTGGCCAACCGCGGGCCGGACGCAGCCACACTGCACCTCCTCCCGACCCTCTGGTTCCGGAACACCTGGGCCTGCACCCGCGACGGCAAGCGGCCGGCCCTCCGGCGCGAGCCGGACGCGCACGGGGGGGCGGCCATCGTGGCCGCGCACGAGGGCTTGGGCCGCTCCTATCACCTGCACTGCGAGGGGAACCCGGCGCTCCTGTTCACGGAGAACGAGACCAACGCCCGGCGCCTGTACGGCGCCGAGAACGGCCACGCGTTCGTCAAGGATGCGTTCCACGAGGCCGTCGTCCACGGCCGCACGGAGGCCGTCAACCCCGCCGGCGAGGGCACCAAGGCGGCCGCCCACTACCGGCTGGAGGTGCCGCCGCGGGGCGAGACGGTGGTGCGCCTGCGCCTGCGGGACGGCGCGCCCTCGGGAGGAGCTTTCGGCCCCGCCTTCGACCGGACCTTCCATCAGCGGCGGCGCGAAGCGGACGCGTTTTACGCCACCGTGATCCCCGCCACCCTGAGCCACGACGCGAAGAGCGTCATGCGGCAGGCCCTGGCCGGCATGCTCTGGTCCAAACAGTTCTACCACTACGACCTGCGGCGTTGGCTGGAGGGGGACCCCACCCAGCCCCCGCCCCCGCCGGAGCGGCGGCACGGCCGGAACCGCGACTGGACCCACCTCTACAACGAAGACGTGATCTCCATGCCGGATAAATGGGAGTACCCCTGGTACGCCGCCTGGGACCTGGCCTTCCACACGGTGGCGCTGGCGCTGGTGGACCCCGACTTCGCCAAGCAGCAACTCCTCCTGATGACCCGCGAGTGGTACATGCACCCCAACGGCCAGCTCCCAGCCTACGAGTGGGCCTTCGGGGACGTGAACCCCCCGGTCCATGCCTGGGCCGCCATGCGCGTGTACAAGATCGAGAAGCGCCGGCGGGGCGCCGGCGACGTGGCGTTCCTGGAGCGCGTCTTCCACAAGCTCCTGCTCAACTTCACCTGGTGGGTCAACCGCAAGGACGCCGAGGGGCTCAATATCTTCCAGGGCGGCTTCCTGGGGCTGGACAACATCGGCGTGTTCGACCGCAGCGCCCCCCTCCCCACGGGCGGGCACATCGACCAGTCCGACGGCACGGCGTGGATGGCCATGTACTGCGTGAACCTGCTGGCCATCGCCATGGAACTGGCGGGCCACGACCCGGCCTACGAGGACGTGGCCAGCAAGTTTTTCGAGCACTTCGTCTACATCATCCGCGCCATGAACGACCTTGCGGGCGAAGGCATCGAGCTCTGGGACGACGAAGATGGCTTCTTCTACGACGTGCTCCACCTGTCCAACGGCGACCACCGCCGGATGCGGGTGCGCTCCATGGTGGGCCTCATCCCGCTCGTCGCCGTCGAGGTGCTGGAACCCAAGTGCGTGGACAGGCTCCCGGGATTCAAGCGCCGCATGCAGTGGTTCATCGACAACCGCGAGGACCTGCGCCCCTACGTCCACGAGACGCCGGTCCCGGGGCAGGGGCCGCGCCGCCTGCTGGCGGTGGTGCACCAGACCCGTTTGCGGCGGATCCTCCGGACCATGCTCGACGAGGCGGAGTTCCTCTCCCCCCACGGCATCCGCGCGCTTTCGGCGGTGCACCGGAACCACCCCTTCGTCATGCAGACCAACGGCATGGAGCACCGGGTGGACTACGAGCCCGCCGAATCCCGCAGCGACCTGTTCGGTGGGAACTCCAACTGGCGGGGCCCCATCTGGTTCCCGGTGAATTTCCTGCTCATCGAAGCGCTCCAAAAGTTCCACCACTACTTCGGCGACGACTTCACGGTGGAGTGCCCCACGGGGTCCGGCCGGATGATGCATCTCTGGGAGGTGTCCGCGGACCTGTCGCGTCGGCTGAGCCGGATCTTCCTCCGCGGCCCCGAAGGGCGCCGGCCCTGCTACGGTGGCGCCGAGATCTTCCAGCGCGACCCGCACTGGCGGGACCTGCTCCTGTTCCACGAGTACTTCCACGGCGACAACGGCGCCGGCATCGGGGCCAGCCACCAGACCGGGTGGACCGGCCTGGTGGCCAAGTTGCTCCAGCAGAGCGGCGAATAGCCCATGGCGCTCGCCGTGACCGCGGGACGCGCGCCGGCGCTTCCATGCCAAGCTCCCGCTCAACTGCTCCGCGACCTGGCCCGCGACCCCGGCGGCCACGCCCTTCAGATGGTCGAGCGATGATGAAGCTCCTCTCAGTGAACGTCTCGCTTCCCAAGCCCGTCGCGCACGGGGACGAAACGGTGGTGACGGGCATCTTCAAGGAGCCCGTGGGTGGCCCGGTGATGCTCCGCAGGCTGAACCTGGAGGGAGACGGTCAGGCCGACCCCCAGAACCACGGGGGCGAGTACAAGGCCGTCTACGCCTACGCCATCGAGCACTACGAGTTCTGGAAGCGGGAACTCGGGCGCGACGGCTTCCCGCCGGGCCAGTTCGGTGAGAACTTCACCGTTCAGGGGATGACCGAGGACGATATCCATATCGGCGATGCCTTCCGCGTGGGCTCCGCCCTCATCCAGGTGACCCAGCCGCGCTCCCCCTGTTACAAGCTCGCCGTCAAAATGGGCCTCCCCAACTTCCCCAAGCAGTTCCTCGCCAGCGGGCGTGTCGGCTTCTACCTGCGCGTCCTGGAGGAGGGCGAGGTGAGCGCGGGGGACGCGGTCGAACGCGTCCTGGTGGACCCCGAGCGCCTCACCGTGCGCGAGATGCTTCGCCTGCTCTACGCCGAAAGAGACGACCGGGCGGCCATCGAGAGGGCGCTGCGCATCCAGGCGCTCTCGCCCCGGCGGCGGGCGGCGTTCCAGGAACGCCTGCGCAAGGGCGGTGAGTGCGAATGATCG
>DASPOZ010000163.1:0-9072 GCA_035625755.1 Candidatus Sulfotelmatobacter sp. | reverse complement strand
CAGGAGAACGATTTCAGCATCCGCAACCTGGACGAGGTCTTCCGCGCGCAGGAGGAGAGCAGCCGCACCATGCGCAACCTGCTGGGCGCCGTGGCCGCCGTGTCCCTCCTGGTGGGCGGCATCGGCATCATGAACATCATGCTGGTCTCGGTGACCGAGCGGACCCGCGAGATCGGCATCCGGATGGCCGTGGGCGCGCGCACCTGGGACATCCGGTGGCAGTTCCTGGTGGAGGCGGTGACGCTGGCCCTCATCGGCGGCCTGGCCGGCGTGGGCCTCGGGGTGGGCGGGTCCGTTCTGATCGCCCGGATGGCCCAGTGGGCCACCCTGGTGAGCCCGGTGGCCGTGATGGGCGCCTTCCTCTCCGCCGCGGCCACCGGGCTGCTCTTCGGCATGTACCCCGCGTGGCGCGCCTCCCTGCTGGACCCCATCGAGGCCCTCCGCTACGAATGAGCAGGGCCGGGCGATGAGGACCGAGATGGACGGATGGCATCTCAGGATGCGGTCCGACTCGGTCCTCAGGCCCGAGCCCTCAGTCCTGGGACCCTCGGGCTGGGCTTCCTTCATCCTGATCCTGGTCGTTGGGGCGGCCTGCACCACCGTGCCGGTGACGGGGCGCAGCCAGCTCATGCTGGTCTCCCAACAGGAGGAGGCGCAGATGGGGGCCGCCGCCTTCCAACAGCTGGCGCGCGACGAGTCCGGCAAGGGGCGGATGGTCTCGGCCGAGAGGGACCCGGCCCTGCACCAGCGCATCCGCGGCGTGGGCGATCGCATCATCCGGGCGGCCGGCCTCCAGACCGCGTACGCGTGGGAATACCTGATCGTCCGCTCGTCGGAGGTGAACGCCGCCGCCATCGCCGGGGGGAAGATCATCGTGTATACGGGGATCCTGCCCGTGGCGGCCGGCGATGCCGGGCTGGCCACGGTCCTCGGGCACGAGGTGGGGCACGTGCTGGCGCATCACACGGGGGAACGCCTGTCCCAGGCTGGGCTGACGGAGGCGGCGCTGGGCGCCACCGCCGCCGCCCTGTCCGGAGGGACGGGCGGCGGGGCGGGCGCGCAGACGGCGATGGCCGTGTTCGGCCTGGGCGCGCAGTATGGCATCCTGCTCCCCTACGCTCGGGCGCAGGAGTCGGAGGCCGATCACATCGGATTGATCCTGATGGCCAAGGCCGGCTACGACCCGCACGAGGCCGTCAATCTCTGGCACCGGATGGAGCAGCAGGGCGGCTCATCCCCCCCGGCGTTCCTCTCCACCCATCCCAGCCACGGCACCCGTATCGCCCAGTTGACCGAGTGGATGGGCGATGCCTGGAAGTACTACCAGGATCCACACCTCCCCCTGCCCGGTACCCGCTGACGTTGGACTCCGTTACTCGAACGCCCGGAACGGTCGCCCGGAGGTCTTCGGGCCGCCCGGCTCTCTCGACATTGGGGAACCCGCCCTGGCCGGCGGAGACCCGGTGCGACCCTCTCCCCGCCGCGGCGGCGTTCGGCTCCGCGGCCGCTGTCACGGGCGCCCGCGAGAATGGGTGCGGTGGGATGGGTGGAGCGACAGGGCTAAGGGCAGGATGAGCGCGAAGCGGCCTTCTCCGCCCACGGGGGACGAAATGCCAGACCGGACCCGGCCCGCTGGAGGAGTCAGCCGGTGGGCAATCGGGCTGCTGGCGATCTGCCTCCTGGGGGTTGGGACATACGTCTACCTCACGAAGTCGGGCGCGGCGCAATCGCGGGCCGCCAAGCCGAAGCCGGCGGCGACGGCCCCTGCGCGGGGTGTGCCGGTGGTGGCGGCGGCGGCCAGGACGGCCGACATCGGCGTGTATCTCAACGGGCTCGGCTCCGTCACCCCGCTCAATACCGTCACCGTGAAGAGCCGCGTGGACGGGCAGCTGATGAGCGTCCTGTTTCGCGAGGGCGATTTCGTCGCCAGCGGACAGCTGCTGGCCCAGATCGACCCGCGGCCGTTCGAGGTGCAGTTGACCCAGGCCGAGGGACAGATGGCCCGCGACCAGGCGCAACTGGAGAACGCCCGCATCGATCTGGAGCGTTACCGGGAGCTGTACAAGGACGGAGCCATCGCGAAACAGCAGCAGGACACCCAGGAGGCCCTGGTCCGGCAGTACGAGGGGACCGTCAAGAACGACCAGGGGCAGATCGATAACGCCAAGCTGCAACTGACGTACGCCCGCATCACCGCCCCCATCGGCGGCCGCGTCGGGTTGCGCCTGGTGGATCCCGGCAATATCGTGCACGCCAACGACGCCAACGGGCTGCTGGTGATCACCCAGCTTCAGCCCATCACCGTCGTCTTCGCCATCCCCGAGGATAGCCTTCCGCCGGTACTGGACAAGCTCAAGGCCGGGGCCCGCCTGCCCGTCGAGGCCTACGACCGCGAGCAGCGGCAAAAGCTCGCCACGGGGTACCTGCTCACGGTGGACAATCAGATCGACCCGACCACGGGCACGGTCCGGCTCAAGGCCGGGTTCGCCAACGACAAGAACGAGCTGTTCCCCAATCAGTTCGTCAACGCCCGCCTGCTCCTGGACGTTCAGCGTGGGGCCACGGTGGTGCCGGCCGCCGCCATCCAGCGGGGCGCCCAGGGGACGTTCGTGTACGTGGTGAAGGCCGACCAGACCGTGGCGGTGCGCCCGGTCACCGTCGGGGTGACCGAGGAAGATACCGTCTCCATCATCGCGGGCCTCTCCCCCGGGGAGCTCGTGGTGGTGGACGGGGCCGAGCGGCTCCGCGACGGGAGCAAGGTGGAGGCGCAGGCTCGGAGCACGCCGTGAACCCGTCCCGCCTCTTCATCCTGCGGCCCGTGGCGACCACCCTGCTGATGGCGGCCATCCTGCTCAGCGGCGCCCTGGCGTACCGGCTGCTGCCCGTCTCGGCGTTGCCGCAGGTGGATTATCCCACCATCCAGGTCCTCACCTTCTATCCGGGGGCAAGCCCCGACGTCATGGCGTCGTCGGTCACGGCGCCGTTGGAGCGCCAGTTCGGGCAGATGCCCGGCCTGAACCAGATGACCTCCACCAGCTCCAGCGGGAGCTCGGTGATCGTCCTGCAGTTCAGCCTGGACCTCAGCCTGGATGTGGCCGAGCAGGAGGTGCAGGCCGCCATCAACGCGGCCTTCAATTTGCTGCCGAAGGATCTCCCCAACCCCCCCGTCTACAGCAAGGTGAACCCCGCCGACACGCCCATCCTGACCCTGGCGTTGACGTCCCAGACGCTCCCGCTCCCGTCGGTCGAGGATCTGGCGGACACCCGGCTGGCCCAGAAGATCGCCGAGCTGCCCGGGGTGGGGCTGGTGAGCATCAGCGGCGGGCAGCGGCCGGCCGTGCGGGTGCAGATCAATCCCACCGCCCTGGGGGCCTACGGCCTGACCCTGGAGGACCTCCGCGCCTCGCTGGCGGCCGCCAACGTCAACCAGGCGAAGGGGGGGTTCGACGGGCCGCGGCAGGCCTCGGTGATCGGCGCCAACGACCAGCTCCTGACCAGCAAAGACTATCGGCCGCTGATCGTCGCCTATCGGAACGGCGCCCCGGTCAAGCTGTCCGACGTCGCCGATGTGATCGACGGCGCCGAAAACGCCAGCCAGGCGGCCTGGATGAACGAGGTGCCGGCGGTGATCTTGAACATCCAGCGGCAGCCGGGGGCCAACGTGATCGCGGTGGTCGACCGCATCAAGAAGCTGCTGCCCCAGCTCCAGGCGTCCTTGCCGGCCTCCATCCGGGTGGCCGTGCTCACCGATCGGACGGTCACCATCCGGGGGTCGGTGGAGGACGTGCAGTTCGAGCTGATGCTGGCGGTGGCGCTGGTGGTCATGGTGGTCTTCCTGTTCCTCCGCACCCTGTCGGCCACGGTCATTCCGGCCGTGGCCGTGCCGCTGTCCCTGGTCGGCACCTTCGGCGCCATGTCCCTCCTCGGGTTCAGCCTGAACAACCTGTCGTTGATGGCGCTCACCATCGCCACCGGCTTCGTGGTGGACGACGCCATCGTCATGATCGAGAACATCGCCCGGTACATCGAGGCCGGGGAGCCGCCCCTGCAGGCCGCGCTCAAGGGCGCGGAGCAGATCGGCTTCACCATCGTGTCCCTGACCGTCTCGCTCATCGCCGTGCTGATCCCGCTGCTGTTCATGGCCGACGTGGTGGGCCGCCTGTTCCGCGAGTTCGCCATCACCCTCGGCATCAGCATCCTCATCTCGGCCGTCGTGTCCCTCACCCTGACCCCCATGATGTGCGCCCGGCTGCTGCGGCATACGCCGGAGGCGCAGCGCGGCCTCTTCTACCGCCTGTCCGAGTGGCTGCTGGACCGGACCATCGCCGGCTACGGCACGAGCCTGCGCTGGGTGCTGGGGCACCAGCCGGCGACGCTGGTGGTGGCGGTGGGCACCCTGGTGCTCACGGTGCTGCTCTACGGCGTCATCCCGAAGGGCTTCTTCCCGGTGCAGGACACCGGGGTGATCCAGGGGATCTCGGAAGCCCCCCAGTCGGTCTCCTTCGCGGCGATGGCCGCCCGACAACAGGCCCTGGCGCAGGTGATCCTCAAGGACCCGGCCGTGGAGAGCCTCTCGTCCTTCATCGGCGTGGACGGCACCAACGTCACCCTCAACAGCGGCCGCATCCTCATCAACCTGAAGCCCCTGGCCCAGCGGAGGGTGAGCGCCGGCGACGTCATCCGGCGGCTGCAACCGGCCCTGGCCGCGGTGGACGGCATCACGCTGTTCATGCAGCCGGCCCAGGACCTCACCGTGGAGAGCCGGGTCACCCGCACCCAGTACCAGTACAGCCTGGAGGACCCGGACGGCGCCGAGCTGAACGCCTGGGCGCCGAGGGTGGTGGAGGCCATGCGGGCGCTGCCGGAGCTGCGGGACGTGAGCAGCGATCAGCAGGACCAGGGGCTCGGGATCGCCCTGGCCATCGACCGCAGCACGGCATCCCGGCTGGGCATCACGCCCCAGCTCATCGACGACACGCTCTACGATGCCTTCGGCCAGCGGCAGGTGTCCACCATGTTCACGCAGTTGAACCAGTATCGGGTGGTGCTGGAGGTCAAGCCCGAGCTGCGCCAGGGCGTGCGTGGGCTCCAAGACATCTACCTGCGCACCGCGGGCGGCGGACAGGTGCCGCTGAGCGGCATCACGCGGGCCGAACAGACCACGGTGCCCCTGGCCATCGCGCGCCAGGGGCAGTTTCCGGCGGTGACCCTGTCCTTCAACCTGGCGCCGGGCGTGGCCTTGGGCCAGGCGGTGACGGCCATCGAGGCCGGCACGCGGCAGCTGGGCCTGCCGGCCAGCATCCAGGGGAGCTTCCAGGGGACGGCGCAGGCCTTCAGGGCATCCCTGGCCAACGAGGCGGCGCTCATCCTGGCCGCCCTCGTCACCGTCTACATCGTGCTGGGGGTCCTCTACGAGAGCTACATCCACCCGCTGACGATCCTGTCCACGCTCCCGTCGGCGGGGGTCGGCGCCCTGCTGGCCCTCATGCTCTGGCGGACCGAGTTCAGCGTCATCGCCCTCATCGGGATCATCCTCCTGATCGGGATCGTGAAGAAGAACGGGATCATGATGGTCGATTTCGCCCTGGACGCGGCACGGGAGGAGGGGAAGACGCCCACCGAGGCCATCTACCAGGCCTGCCTCCTCCGCTTCCGGCCGATCATGATGACGACCCTGGCGGCGCTCCTGGGGGCGCTGCCCCTGGCGCTGGGCACCGGGGTGGGGTCGGAGCTCCGGCACCCGCTCGGCATCTCCATCGTGGGCGGGCTGATCCTCAGCCAGATGCTCACCCTCTATACCACGCCGGTGATCTATCTCGCCTTCGATCGGCTGGCGCGCCGCTTCGGCGAAGGCGGGTCCGGGGCCGCGGGCCCCGGCGCAATAGGCACGGAGCCGGCGTGAACATCTCGGCGCCCTTCATCCGGCGGCCCATCGCCACGACCCTCCTGACGGTGGGATTGGCGCTGGCCGGTGCCATTGCCTTCCGCCTGCTCCCCGTCTCGCCCCTGCCGCAGGTGGACTTCCCGACGATCCAGGTCCAGGCGGCCCTCCCCGGGGCCAGCCCGGAGACCATGGCGACGTCGGTGGCCGCGCCGCTGGAACGGCAGTTCGGGCGCATCGCCGGCGTGGCGGAGATGACGTCCACCAGCTACCTGGGCTCCAGCGCCATCGTCCTGCAGTTCGACCTGAACCGCAACATCGACGGGGCCGCCCGCGACGTGCAGGCGGCCATCAACGCGGCCCGCGGCTACCTGCCGCCGACGCTCCCCAACAACCCCACCTATCGCAAGGTGAACCCGGCCGACGCGCCGATCCTCATCCTGGGGCTCACCTCGGGGACGCTCAGCCGCGGACGGATGTACGACGCGGCGTCCAGCATCCTGCAGCAGAAGCTCTCCCAGGTGGAGGGGGTGGGCCAGGTGATCGTGGGGGGCGGCTCGCTGCCGGGCGTCCGCGTGGAGCTGAACCCCACCGCCCTGAGCGGATACGGGATCGGGCTGGAGGACGTGCGGGCCGTGCTGGGCGCCACCAACGTGAACCGGCCCAAGGGGCAGCTGACGGATGGGGCCAGGACGTGGGAGATCCAGACCAACGACCAGCTCCACGGCGCCGAGCAGTACGGGCCGTTGATCGTCGCCTACCGGGGCGGCCAGGCGCTCCGCCTGGCCGACGTGGCGCACATCGAGGACTCGGTCGAGGACGTGCGCAACATGGGGCTGGCCAACGGCAAGCCGGCGGTGCTGGTGATCCTCTGGCGGCAGCCGGGCGCCAACATCATCGAGACCGTGGACCGCGTGCGCGCCGAGCTGCCGCAGCTCGGGGCGTCCATCCCCGCGGCCATCAACCTGTCCGTCGTCCTCGACCGGACCACGACGATCCGCGCCTCGCTGCGGGACGTGGAGCGGACCCTGGTGCTGGCGGTGGTGCTGGTGACGCTGGTGGTCTTCGCCTTCCTGCGGGACCCCCGCGCCACCATCATTCCCAGCGTGGCGGTCCCCGTCTCGCTGGTGAGCACCTTCGGGGTGATGTACCTGTGCGGCTACAGCCTGGACAACCTCTCGCTCATGGCGCTCACCATCGCCACCGGCTTCGTCGTGGACGACGCCATCGTGGTCCTGGAAAACATCATGCGGTATCGGGAGAAAGGCCTTGCGCCGGTCCAGGCGGCGCTGCGCGGGGCGCGGGAGATCGGTTTCACCGTCCTCTCCATCAGCATCTCGCTGGTGGCGGTGTTCATCCCCATCCTCCTGATGGGGGGCGTGGTGGGCCGCCTGTTCCGGGAATTCGCGGTGACCCTTTCCACGGCCATCGCCGTCTCGCTGCTGGTGTCCCTGACCATGACCCCCATGATGTGCGCCAGGCTCCTGCGGCCCGCCGACGGCCGCCGCCACGGCCGCCTGTCCCGGGCCAGCGAGGGGGCGTTCGAGTGGATGCGCCGGCGCTATGCGACGACCCTGGCCTGGGGGCTCCGGCATTCGCGGTTCACGGCGGCGCTGGGGGCGCTCACCGTCGCGCTGAGCATCTACCTGTACGTCATCGTGCCCAAGGGATTCTTCCCCCAGCAGGATACGGGACGCCTGACCGGCGCCATCCAGGCGGCGCAGGACACCTCGTTCCAGGCGATGCGCGACAAGCTCACCGAGGTCGTGGACATCATCGGAAAGGATCCCGCGGTGGAGAGCGTGATGGGCTTCACGGGCGGCAGCGGCGGCGGCGGGTCCACCACCAACACCGGGCGCATGTTCGTGGCCTTGAAGCCCCTGGAGGACCGGAAGCTCAGCGCGGATCAGGTGATGGCGAGGCTGCGCGGCCCCCTGAGCCGGGTCCCGGGCGCGCCGTCGTTTCTGCAGGGGGTCCAGGACGTTCGCCTGGGGGGACGGGCCAGCAACGCCCAGTATCAGTACACGCTCCAGGGGAGCAACCTGCAGGAGCTCAACGCCTGGGGCCCGCGCGTCACCCAGCGCCTCCGCACGCTGCCGCAACTGGTGGACGTGAGCAGCGACCAGCAGGACAAGGGCCAGCAGTCCACCGTGGTGATCGACCGCGGCACGGCGTCGCGCCTGGGGATCACGCCCCAGCTCATCGACGACACCCTCTACGACGCCTTCGGCCAGCGCCAGGTCTCCGTGACCTATACGCCCTTGAACCAGTATCACGTCATCATGGAGGTGGATCCGCGCTGGTGGCAGCGCCCCGAGACGCTCCATCTCATCTACGTGCGGTCTCCGGCGGGCGCCCTGGTGCCGTTGAGCGCCTTCAGCCATTACGAACCGTCGGCGGCGCCGCTCGCGGTGAACCACCAGGGGCAGTTTCCGTCCGTGACGGTCTCGTTCAACCTGGCGCCGGGCGTGGCCCTGGGATCGGCGGTGGATGCCATCGGGGCGGCCACGCGGCAGATGGGGCTGCCGGCGAGCATCCGGGGCAGCTTCCAGGGGACGGCGCAGGCCTTCCAGCAGTCGCTGGCCAACGAACCGCTGCTGATCCTGGCGGCGCTGCTGGCGGTCTATATCGTGCTCGGGGTGTTGTACGAGAGCTACATCCATCCGATCACGATCCTCTCCACCCTGCCGCCGGCCGGCGTGGGCGCCCTCCTGGCGCTGTTGCTCTGTCGGCTGGAGCTGAACGTGATGGCCCTGATCGGCATCATCCTCCTGATCGGCATCGTGAAGAAGAACGGCATCATCATGATCGATTTCGCCCTGGAGGCGGAGCGGCAGGAGGGGAAGACCCCCGAGGATGCGATCTATCAGGCATGCCTGCTGCGCTTCCGGCCGATCATGATGACGACCATGGCCGCGCTGCTGGGGGCGCTGCCGCTGGCGTTCGGCACGGGGGTGGGGTCGGAGCTCCGGCGGCCGCTGGGCGTCGCCATCGTCGGCGGGCTGATCATGAGCCAGGCGCTCACGCTCTACACGACCCCCGTGGCGTATCTCTATCTCGACCGCGTCAGGCTCTGGTTCGCGCGCGTCCGAGGACGCCGCACGCGCCGCCTGAAGAACAACACCGCCCTGGGCCCAACGGGCGCGGATGTTTCCGTATGACGGCCCCCGCTGACGACCACCGGAGCGCCC
>DASPOZ010000162.1:0-4155 GCA_035625755.1 Candidatus Sulfotelmatobacter sp. | reverse complement strand
GGGTCCACCCCGCTCCGCTCCAGGACGATCCGGGGGATGTGGTAGGAGATGGCGCCGATGGCGGAGACCGCGACGTTCCTCCCGATCAACCCCTGGAGGCTGGTGGCGGCCTCTTTGCGGGCGACGAAGTGGTAGGGAGTGACCGGCTGGATGACCATGAAGAGTCGGATCTTGGCGCCGCGGGAGGCGGCCACGATGGCGTCCGTGCCCCCCATGTTCAACGACAGGTCCACCTCGCCGGCCAGCACGGCCTTCAGGTTGGTGGGGCTCCCGCGGAACTCAACGATCTCCACGTCAACCCCATACTTCTTGAAGAGCCCCCGCTCCAGGGCCACGTAGGGCGTGATGGATTCCAGCGACGGCGGGCTCAATGCCGACCCCGCCTTCACCCTCACGGCCTGGGCCGCGGCCGGCCCGGCCGCGCCCAGGACACCGGCAACCCCCCAAGACATCGCGAACACCATCGCGCGCGCCCGCTTCCCTTCCATGCTGCCGACTCCTTCCGAGGGTCACCGCTCGACCCCGCCATGGGCGTGATCCGTCGCGCGCATCTTACCCGCAGAGCCCTCCCGCGGCCAAGACGATTCTGGAGCGCCGGCCCTCCACCACCAGCCGCTTGACCCCGCACCGCCCGCGTGGTACTCACGGGACGCTGTGTCGCCGAGGGGGGAGGGCATGGCGAAGATCAGGGCGACCATCGCGGTGCTGGCGGGAGACGGGATCGGGCCCGAGGTGACGGCGGAGGCGGGGAAGGTGCTGCGCGCCGCCGCGCGGCGCTTCGGCCTGGACCTCGCCTTCCGCGAGGCCCCGGTGGGCGGGGCCGCGGTGGACGCGCTGGGAACCCCCCTGCCCGACGAGACGCTGGCCCTCTGCCGCTCGGCCGATGCGATCCTGTTCGGCGCCGTGGGCGGACCGCGATGGGACCGCCTGGAGCGGCGGCTCCGCCCCGAGCAGGGCATCCTGGGGCTGCGCGTGGCCCTGGGCCTGTACGCCAACCTGCGCCCGGCGAAGCTCCTGGCCCCGTTGGCCGGCGCCTCGCCGCTGAAGCCCGAGGTGGTGGACGGCACGGACCTGCTGGTGGTGCGCGAGCTGACCGGCGGCCTCTACTTCGGCCAGCCGCGCGGCATCGAGCGGGCGGGCGACGGCGAGCGGGCTGTGGACACGCTGGTGTACACCACGGCCGAGATCCGCCGCATCGCGCGCGTAGGATTCGAGGCGTCCCGGCGGCGGCGGCGGCGCGTGGCCTCCGTGGACAAGGCCAACGTCCTCGCCAGCTCGGAGCTGTGGCGGCGCACCGTCATCGAGGTCGCCCGCGACTTTCCCGAGGTTGCGCTGGAGCACATCCTGGTGGACGCCTGCGCCATGGAGCTGATGCGCGCCCCCCGCCGGTTCGACGTGATCGTGACGGAGAACATGTTCGGGGACATCCTGAGCGACGAGGCCTCCATGCTCACCGGCTCCATCGGCATGCTCCCCTCGGCCAGCCTGGGGGATGGACCCGGGCTCTTCGAGCCCATCCACGGCACCGCGCCCGACATCGCGGGCACGGGCCACGCCAATCCCCTGGCCGCCATCCTCTCGGCCGCCCTCCTCCTCCGCTACGCCCTGGAGGCCGAGGACGCCGCCGCCGCCATCGAGGCCGCCGTGGACGGCGTGCTGGCCGCCGGTCACCGCACCAAGGACCTCCACACGCCCGGCACCACGCTCCTCAGCACCGCCCAGATGGGCGACGCGGTGGCCGCCGCCCTCGCAAAGGTATGAGGCATGAGGGATGAGGCAACAAACAACTACGAGAGAGGGGCGCTCGCTTTACGACTTCAGCGACCCATCGGTCTTCCGCTTCTCATTGCTCATGCCTCATCGCTCATTGCTTGGGCGTGTGGCGCACGCGCCCCGCACGCGCCACGTGCCCCTGGGGCGTCCGCCCGACAAGGCCCGTGGCCAGCGTGGCGCACTCGATGAGGGCGTCCAGGTTCACCCCGGTGGCCACCCCCATCTCCTCCAGCATGTTCACCATGTCCTCGGTGGCCACGTTGCCGGTGGCACCGCCGGCGTACGGGCAGCCGCCCAGGCCGCCCACGGCGCCATCGAAGATGGTCACGCCCGCCTGCAGCCCGGCCACGATGTTGGCCAGGGCGGTCCCCCGGGTGTCGTGAAAGTGCAGGGCGATCCGCTCCAGGGGCACCCCGGCGGCCACGCGGCGCACCACCTCCTCCACCTGCCGCGGGTTCGCGTAGCCCACCGTATCGCACACCGCCACCTCGTCGCAGCCCATGGCGTGGAGGTCCCCGGCCAAGCGGGCCACCACGGCGGGGTCCACGTCCCCATCGAAGGGGCAGCCGAAGGCGGTGGAGATGGCCCCGCGCACGCGCAGGCCGGCCCGCTTGGCCTCCGCCGCCACGGGCCGGTAGCTCTCCACGGCCTCGGCGATGGTCTTGTTGATGTTGGCCTTGCTGTGGCCCTCGCTGGCGGAGAGGAAGAGCACCGCCTCGTCCACCTTGGCGGCCACGGCCCGTTCCAGCCCCTTGAGGTTGGGCACCAGGGCCGAATAAGAGACGCCGGGCTTCCGGCGCAGGAGGGCCAGCACCTGATCCGCATCCGCGAGCTGCGGGATCCACTTGGGGTGCACGAAGGAGGTGGCCTCGATCCGCGCGAGCCCGGCCTCCGCCAGGGCCTCGATGAGGCGCACCTTGTCCTCGCTGGGCACCTGGCGGGCCTCGTTCTGGAGCCCGTCCCGGGGGCCGGCCTCCACGATGGTGACCTTGCTGGGCAGCTTCATGCGTCGCCCCCCCGGCGGCCGCCGGCCGCCGCCTCGTTCTCCGCCCCCTGGTCCTCGACCCTATTCCGCAATCCGCAATCCGCAATCCGCAATGGTGCTACCCTCCCTCCACGGCACGCCGGGCCGCCTCGAGATGCGCCTCGGGCGTGCCCACGGGGAAAACGCAACCCGGACCCACGATGACGCCACGGCCCTGGACCTGGGCGATGGCGTCCAGGACTTCCTCCCGCACCCGGGAGGCCGGGCCGCGGGGCAGCGTCTCCGTCTCGTTCATGCCGCCCACGAAGCACCGGCTGTAGCGTTCCCGGGCCTCCGCCAAGCTGGGGGGCACCCGCCGGTCGTGCCAGTTGACCGCGTGCACCGGATAGTCGGCCACGAGGTCGAAGAAGATGTCCGCCCCATGGAGGTGCAGGACCGAGAAGCCGGACCCCTCGGCCGCCTCCAGCACCTGTAGGTCGTACGGGCGGCCGAACTCGCGGTACTTGCCGGCGCTGCAGAACTTCTCGCTGGCGAGCTGGGTAGCGAAGAAGATCCCGTCCGCACCGGCCTGCAGACACGCCTTCACGAAGCCCCGCAACGTCTCGGCGATGGCCTGCAGGGCCGTGTGGAGCGCGGCGGGCGGGCGGCGGATGTCCTCCAGCACCCGCTCCCCGCCCAGCTTGTAGGCGACGCTCAAGGGATTGAACACGGTCTGCACGATGGGCGTGCCCTCCCCCACCGCCTTGCGCAGGAGCCCCACGCACCGCACCTCCCGCCCGAAGGCGCCGTCCCGGGGGTCCACCGGGCGGATCCGCCTCCAGTCGTCCGATTCGTGGACCACGCCCTTCAGCACCTTGCGGGCCCCCATGGGGTCGCCGGTATACGCCGTCTCACAGCCCCAATCCTCGGTGGCATAGGTCGCATTGGGCATCATCTTCACGAAGTCCAGGTCGTAGCGCCGCTGGAAGGCGGCCAGCGCCTCGGCCAGGCTCTCGGCGTCCATCTCCGCCTCGGGAAAGTGCCGCCAGAAGCTGATGGGCACGCGGTCCACCGGCCGCCCGTGCACGGCCGCCTCGATCCGTTCGCGCTTGGTCATCGCCGCTCCTCGAGTCCGGGCGCCCATCGCCCCCCGCGCAGGACCTTACCCCAGGTTCACCACCACGGACTTGACTTCCATGTACTCCTCGATCCCCTGGCGGCCGCCCTCCCGCCCCAGACCGCTCTCCTTGAAGCCGCCGAAGGGGATCTCGTGGGTGCATCCCTGGCCGTCGTTCACCCCCACCAGGCCGGCCTCCAGCCCTTCCGAGACCCGCACGATCCGCGCGTAGTCGCGGCTGTAGAAATAGGCCGCCAGTCCGTAGGTGGTCTCGTTGGCGCGCCGGATCACCTCCTCCTCC
>DASPOZ010000161.1:0-21028 GCA_035625755.1 Candidatus Sulfotelmatobacter sp. | reverse complement strand
GAAGACCTTCAGTCCCGTGCGGTCCAGCACCCTGCCCCTCACCAGCGCCCCGGCGGTGGTCATCTCCGAATAGACCAGGCCGCACCCGCCGATGGCCTTCACCAGCCGGCGGAAGGCGGAATTGGTGTGCCCCTCCATGGGGGCCAGCACGAGGCCGGGGCGCACCGGCACCCCACCGATATGAAACCCGCTCACGAGCCGCATGACCAAATATTATCGCAGAATCCGCCCGCGGCTCCAACCCGTAGGCACGTTTTTCGACGCGGGACTTTGGACCCGGGACCCTGGACCGCGCGATCGGGCTTGACAATGGCCGGCCGCCATGCCATTATTTGGACGTTCGTCCAAATTACTGGCCGCGGCTCCCGGGCCACCGGTCCCCGGGAGGGGCGGCTTCGAGACTGGAGGCGCCATGTCCCCCCGCCCGCGCGTGGCCCCGCAGCGCCGCCGGCAGATCGTGGAGGCCCTCTTCCGCTGCATGGCCCGCAGTGGGTACGGCCAGGTGACCATCACGGACATCGCCCGGGAGGCCCGCGTGGCCCGCGGCGCCATCAACTTCTTCTTCCGCAGCAAGGCCGAGATCCTCCGCGCGCTCCTGGCCCGGGCCGTCGCCGACTACCACGCGGCCCTCCGGCCCATCCTGGCGGGGTCCGGCCCGGCCGACCGGCAGATGCGCGCCGTCCTGGAAGCCCTGCTGGCCCCGACCCCCCAGACGCGCCGGGCGATGCTGGTGTTCCTCAACTACTACGCCCTGGCCCCGGCGACCCACGACCTGGCGGCGCCCCTGCGCGACTTCTTCCGGGAATACCGCCGCGTCTTCGCCCTCATCCTCCGCCGCGGGATGCGCCAGGGGTGCTACCCGCGCGCCACGGACCCCGACGCGGCCGCCGCCGTCCTCGTGGCGGCCGTGGAGGGCCTCCTGCTCCAGTGGGTGGTGGACCGGAACGCCGTGGACTTGGCGCAGTCCGTCGTCTGGCTCGAGCGGCGCCTGGCCGCGCCCGCCGCCGGCCGCCCCGCCCCGTCGCGGACCAACAGGACGTTCGATGGCGCACGAGATCGCTGAGGGCCTCTACTTCTTCGAGCGGGGCTGGCTCAACGGCAACCACTTCGCCTACGCGGGGGGCGACGGGGGCGTCCTCATCGACACCGGCTACCTCCCCTGCCTCCCCCAGACCGAGGAACTGCTGGCGGGCGTCGGCATCCGCCTCGACCGCGTCCGCCGCATCGTCTGCACGCACTCGCACTGCGACCACATCGGGGGCAACGCGACGATCCAGGCCGCCACGGGGTGCCGCATCGCCATGCACCCCATCCAGAAGCGGATCATGGACGACCGGGACGACTGGGCCACCTGGGCCCGCTACTACGAGCACGAGGCGCAGTTCTTTCGGGTGGACGAGACCATCCGGGAGGGCGACGAACTGGCGCTGGGACCGCTGCGCTTCCAGGTGTTTCACGTGCCGGGCCACGCCCCGGGCATGCTCGCCCTGTACGAGCCGCGCCTCAAGATCCTGCTCCCGTCGGACGCCCTGTGGGACGGCGACGTGGGCGTGCTCAACACGCACGTGGAAGGCACCATCGCGCCCTGGTTGGCCCTGGACTCCGTGCGGCGCCTGGCCGCCCTGGAGGTGAAGGCGATCTACCCGGGGCACGGCCCGGCCATCACCGACCCGGCACGGGCCGTCCGCCGGGCGATCCGGAAGGTGGAGCGTTTGATCGAGGACCGGCGGGCGCTGGGGTGGGACCAGCTCAAGAAGATGACGCTCTATGCCCTGCTGATGTGGGGGGGCGTGGCGGCGGAGAAGCTCCTCCCCCGCCTCATGGCGACCCCGTGGTTCATGGACCCGATCCGCCGCTACCTGGGGGGCGACCCCGAGGCCTGTTACCGCCAGATGCTGGACGACTTCCTGCAGCGCGGCCTCGTGGTTCTCGAGGCCGGCGCCTACCGCTGCACCCTCCGCGCCTGACTCGGACCGCCCCACCTGCCGAGCCAGCGCTTCCCGCTCCGATCCCCCGCCGCTGCGTCCCGAGGGAGGCCGCCGGATCCGGCGGGCGGGGCCGCGGGCGCCGAGAGAAACCGGGACGCCATGTCGAGGGCACCCCAGGCCCAGAGCAGCATTGCCCCGATCGCGCGAGGCGGGCGCCGCAGGCAAAACAAAACGGGCGGCTGGCCGGCCGCCCGAGATGCGCGCTGGCTCGCAGGATTCCAGAACACGTCGAAGTGGAAAGAGACGCCTCCGTAGATGTGGTGGGCGCTCGGGTCTGTGCCGACCTTCGGCGACCCGATGGCCGGAAGGCCGGGCACCAGGAGGGCAACACCCAGGCCCGTGCCGGAGTAGCTGAACCTGTATGCCACGAACACGCCGATGTGTTTATGGAGGAAACACTTCACGCCACCCAGCGCCTGGACCCCCACATCGGTAAACCTCTCGAGCAAACTGCTGCAGGGCCGAGCCGCACGTCCGCAGCGAACGCCGCAGGGGCGACGACCTGGCACGGCTGGAATCCACCGCTGGGAATGACGCCACCCCCAGGATCGGGCTGGAGGAAACCGAGACAACCGTCCCGGGAGGGATCGCCCCCAGGGACACCACGCTCACCTTGACGGTTTGCCGATCAACGCTGGGGACGAACTAGTGGGGTGGGTCTCGATGCCGGTATTGGGGAGGAAGCCGAGGCCGAATCCAAGCCCTGCCGGACCCAAAAGCGAGGAATCAAAGCCGACATTCTTGGACGTGAGGCTCACTTTCTTGGTCTGGTCACGAAGCGAAAAGCCATGATCCCGGGTAATGCCCACCAGGTATCCGGGGACGCAAAACTCGGCGCTTCCGCACGACGAAGCCCCGCCCCGGCGCAAAAGCCCTCTCGACCCGGGCCTGGCCCGGAGGGCCCGTCGAACGCGCGCGGGGTGGCCCTAGAAGGGCCGCCAGGGCTCCATGCAGGCGGCCAGCAGGAGCGGCACCAGGAGCACCGCTAAATACGCCACGATCACGCGCGCCCTCTTCATTGTCATCGGTCCCTCCTCCGTGGAAACTACCGCAGGGATTTCTCTGGGCTGGCCCACTTCCGCGTGACGTTATCCCCGGGGGGTTCCCCTGTCAAGCAGTTTCTTCACCGCTGTCCCTTCACCGACTGCGCCCTGTTCCTCGCGGAGCGGCCGGCCCCAACATCGGACTGCAAATCCATGGCCCCGCTCGGGAGACTCGGCTGGCACCTGCCAACGGCCCGCAACGATCCAGACCCATGTGCCCGCGCCGCCGCCGTGAACCGCCCAGCCCTTTCCGTCCCTGTACGGGGAGCCCCGGCTCGAGGGGCAAACCATGGACCTTCTTCCATATTGATTTATCGGGGGGGTAAGGATACGTTACGTGGCGACGCGCCGGGCTCCGGACGTTTGCCGCGGGCGGCGCGCAGGCCCGAGAGGCGCTGGAAAAGGATCCTATGGCCAAGCGCTGGAAGTTGTGGGTTCTGTCCGGCACCGTCTTCGTGGGGCTCGTTGCGGCGGCCTTTCAGCCCTGGGAAAAAGCGATAATGGTGAGGACCGTCCTCTTGCGGCGCGGCGACATGGAAGTCACCATTTCCGCCACCGCCACGGGAACGGTCCAATCGGAGTCGGAGGTGCAAATCCGAGCGGAGGTCCCGGGTCGCGTGGACCAGGTCCTGGCGGACGAAGGCGACCGCGTTGAGGGGGGGCAGCTCCTCCTACGCCTGGATCGCCGCGAGGCCCAGGCCAACGTGGAGCTGGCGCAGGCCAACGTGGCCGCTGCGCGCGCCCGGCTGGCGCAGGCCACAGCCGGGGTCAGCATGTTGGATGAGCAGATCCGGACGCGGATCGAGGAGACCCGGGCCACCAGAGAACGGGCCCGCAAGGACCTGGAGCGCATGCGGGCGCTCTTCGACGAGGGGGCGATCTCGCGGCAGCAGCTGGACCTGGCCGAGGCCGATTTCCGAGTGACCCAAGCGACGTTGGAGGCGGCCCAGGCCAATCGCGATCAGCGGGCCGTCAAGGATCGCGAGGTGGAGGCCGCCCGGGCCGCGGTGAAACAGGCCGAGGCGGCCGCGGCGGCGGCTGAGGTCCAGCTCCGGCGCATGGATCTCCGGTCGCCCGTCACCGGCCTCGTCACTCGAAGGTATGTCAACCCGGGGGACGCCCTGGGCCTCGGCGGGGTGGGCACCATCACCCTGGGCGGCCCCCTCTTCACCGTGGTGGACACCTCTCGGCTCTACGTGGGCGCGACCATCGATGAGGTGGATGCCGGCCGGCTCCGGATGGGTCAGGGGGCCGTCGTCAGCTTCGACGCCCACCCGGGGGAAACCTTTCGCGGCCGGGTTTCGCGGATCGCCCCGTCGGTTTCCACGGAGAAGCAGGAAGGGCGCACGGTGGCCATCCGGATTACCCTGGGCGAAGAGCACGGACTGTTGAAGCCGGGGATGTCGGCCGACGTCAGGGTGATCGTGGCCCGGCTGTCCGGCGTGTTGAGCGTCCCCGCCCAGGCCATCCTGGAGCGGGACGGCGCGAAGCAGGTGTATCGCGTGGAGGGCGGGCGGGCCCGCCTGCATCCTATCGAGGGGGGGCAAGGCACCTGGAATCTGGTCGAGGTACGCCGGGGGCTCGATGAGGGGGACGCGGTCGTCGTCCCCGCCGATACGCCCGGCCTTCGCGACGGCGTCCCCGTGCGCGCCGAGCACGCCTCACATCCCTGACGGCACGCACCGATCATGCCCGACCATGGCACCGAGGTTGAGCTGATCCGCGTGGAGGGCCTGAACCGGGTCTACGCCCAGGGCCCGATCCGCGTGGCGGCCCTGCGGGATGTCTCCTTCAGCGTGCCCCGCAGAGCGTTCGTGGCCATCTGCGGGCCATCCGGCTCGGGCAAGTCCACCCTCCTGAACATCCTCGGGTGCCTGGACCGGCCCACGGGGGGCCGGTACCTGCTGGAAGATGTGGACGTGGGCGCCATGAACGACGATGCCCTGGCATCCCTCCGCAACATCCGTATCGGATTCGTGTTCCAGAGTTTTCACCTCCTGCCGCGCCTCACGGCCCAGCGCAACGTCGAGATGCCCATGATCTATTGCGGCCTGTCACGCGCCGAACGGGCCCGCCGGGCCGCCGGCGCCCTGGGGGCCGTCGGGCTCCTTCACCGGGCCGCCCACAGGCCCTCGGAGCTGTCGGGCGGCGAGCAGCAGCGTGTGGCCATCGCCCGGGCCTTGGTGAACGATCCGGCGCTCCTCCTGGCCGACGAACCCACGGGCAATCTGGACACCCGCGCCGGCGAGGAAGTCATGGATCTCTTCGCCGAGCTGAACGGACGGGGTGTTACCGTTTCTGTGGTCACCCATAACCCGCGCGTGGCCGCGCGGGCCCGGCGGATCCTCGCCCTGGAGGACGGCCGGCTCGTGGCGGACGGCCCGGCGGCTTGACGGTGGACCTTCGGGAGACGGTCACCCTGGCCCTGGAGGCCCTGGCGGCCAACCGGATCCGCTCCGCCCTCACCATGCTGGGCGTGGTCATGGGGGTGGCGGCCGTCATCATCCTGGTCTCCCTGGGGGCCGGGGCCCGGACCTATATCACCTCGGAGATCACCAACCTCGGCACGAATCTCCTCATCGTCACCCCCGGCAAGACCCAGCTCCATGGCGGCCTCCACCCCCCCGGGGAAGACACGGTACGGAAACTCACCTACGAGGACGCGCAGACCCTGAAGCGGAGGGCCACCCTGCTCAAGGAGACCGTGCCGATCGTCCTGGGGAGCGGGCGGATGAAGTCCGGCAACACCAGCCGGGATACGTCGGTGGTTGGGGTGACGCCCGAGTACCTGCCGGCCCGGAACCTGCGGGTGGCGCTCGGCAGCTTCTTCTCCCAGGAGGACGTGGAGGCGCGCCGGCCGGTGGCCGTGCTGGGCCACAAAGTCCGGCTCGACCTTTTCGGCGTGGACAATCCCCTGGGCCGCTTCGTCACCCTGGCCGACGCCCGCTACCGGGTCATCGGGGTCATGGAGCCCAAGGGGATGAGCCTGGGCTTCGACATCGACAACACGGCCTTCGTCCCGGTCAGGTCCGCCCAGGAATTGTTCGCGACGGACCGGCTTTTTGAGATCCTCACGTCCGTCCGCTCGGCGGATGGCATCGAGCAGGCGACCGCCCAGATCCGCGAGATCCTCATGCGCCGCCACGGCAACCGCGAAGACTTCACCATCGTCAGCCAGGGGGCCATGCTGGACGTCCTCACCAACGTCGTCAACATCTTGACGGCGGCGCTCGCCGGCATCGGCGGCATCTCGCTGTTCGTGGGTGGGATCGGGATCATGAACATCATGCTGGTGGCCGTCAGGGAACGCACCCGGGAGATCGGGATCCGCAAGGCGGTGGGGGCGCGGCGGCGGGACATCCTCGGCCAGTTCCTCGCCGAGGCCGTGGCCCTGAGCCTGATGGGCGGGACGATCGGGATCCTCCTGGGCGTGGGGACCGCCCGACTCCTCCCCGCCCTCTTCGCCTACGTCCCCACCGAGGTCTCGGCCGCCATGGTGGCTCTGGCCTTCCTCTTCTCGGCCGCCGTGGGCGTCTTCTTCGGTGTGTATCCGGCCCGCCGAGCCGCCAACCTGGACCCCATCGTGGCCCTCCGCTACGAGTAAGGTTCCCGAGGCGGACAAGGCGGGAACATGGAGTAGGCCCGGCGATCGCAAGGGCACCCGGACCACCAGAGGGGGCCAGACAACGAGGCCAGAAATCCCTTGACAATCCTCGACAGGGGTGCTACTTCCGTCGAGGTCTTGTGGTGCACTTTTGTGTAATCGTAGGGCTCCCGTGGGGTTTCCCGTAAGGAGGAAGACCATGCGAAGCGCACGCCACCTCTTCCTCGCCCTACCGCTGGCCTTGTCGGTCCTGCTCCTCCGAGCGCCGGCCGCCACGGCCGAGTTTTACATCTCCGGCTACGTGGGGGAGAGCTTCACGCAAAATAGCGACGTGACCCTGAAGGACACCACCTTCAACCTCAACGCAACGCTGAATAGCGTCAGCTTCGACAACTCCTTCATGGGGGGCGGCAAGGCCGGGTACTGGCTTGGTTTCTTTCCCAATCTCGGCATCGAGGTTAGCTTGGACCGTTTCATCCCGAACATCGACCAGCAGACTGTCTCCACAAGCGTATCCTCCCTCGGCCTCCCAGCCGGCGTAGTGGCCGTAGTCCCTCGGCGCGTGACCCTGGGCCTGAATAACCTCGTTCCCGCAACGTTCGGTGGGTTCCCGTTGGTGGCTCCAGTCCCTATAGACAAGGCCGATCTCAGCGTGATGGATCTTGGCTTCCACGTGGTCGGCAGGCTCCGGTTCCTGCAGGACAGCAGCTATCCGAACGGCCGTCTTCAGCCTTACCTGGGCGCTGGTCCCGCGATCTTCTTCTCATCCATGCGCGTCAAGCCGTTCCACAACGAACGCGAGGACTCCACCGATCTGGGAGTCGATGCGCTCGCCGGCGTAAAGTACTTCGTCCATAAATACGTCTCAGTTTTCGCCGAGTACAAGTTCAGCCACTTCAGCACCAATCGGAACTTTGATCTGACCTTCAGCGGCCTCCGAACAACGAACGTCAGCATGGATTTAAATACGCACCAGCTCTACGGCGGCATCGCCGTGCATTTCGATGTCCACTAAATCGCCGTAATTCCACCTCAGCCCAGACGAAATCTGCCGGCCGCTTGGCTGCCCGGTTTCGCCGCGGGCCGCGCTACCCCAGCCTACGCCCAACACGGAAAGCGCGACGAACTCACACCCCCTCCCTGCCCATTCTGGAACCCACCAATCCCTGGCCCCGCCGGCAACCGAAGATCTCCCGGTGCCCGGCTCCCAGCGCGGGCGCCATCCCCCGAACTCGGCGGGGACGTCTCGCCCGTGTGCGGAGGCGAGATGATCGGTAGCATCGGCCGGGCCGATGGGGGAGCAGCTCTTTCGGATGTGGGTTCAGGTAGATCCGCTCGTGGACGTGGCGTACGCCGATCCTGGCGCCGGGCGCTCCATCTCCTACTTCCGGCCCAGCAGGCGCGCGTAGGTCGCCTCATCGAAGCCGACGATGAGCGTGCGGCCTCGGCGGAGCGTGGGGGCGCGGAGGTTGCCGGTGGGGCCCAGGAGCAGCGCCCGCAGCGTGGGCTCGTCCGGCTTTTCTCTTCGCAGGTCCACGTGCACCACCCGCGTTCCCTTGGCGGCGTACACCTCGTCGACCCCGCGAACGAGGGCCAGGGCCTCCTTGGCCTTCAACGTCGCCTTCCTCGCGTCCACCTGGGAGGCGGTCTCGATGCGATGCTTCGCAAGGAACCCCTGCGTCTTGGCGCAGGTCTTTCACCCCGGCCGATGATAGCTCCAGTCCACGCGTGCCATCCCCTCCTCCTTTGTCACGTGCCGTGGCGGCCTTCGCGATCTCGGCGCCTCGGCGGCTCCACCCGCAGGTCCGGCCGCTCGGCCTCGCTGCACCAGCGGTTCACCAGCTCCATGTAGCCCGCCACATCCGTCTTGCGCTCCATGCCCTCGCGGGACATGGACCGGACCGTGCCGAAAATGGGCCGCTCGGGCCATGGGCGGTCGTGCTTGCCGAAACACCATAGGATGTTGCTGTAGGTGTTCGGGTTTCGTCCGTCCAACGCGTACCGCTCGTGCAGGGCGATCATGGTCTCCTGCGCCTCGGCGGGAGACCGGCTCCACTCGATAATCTTCTTGCCCCAGTACATCCGGTAGTAGCCGAACATGGACCCGGTGACGAGCAACTCCGCCTGGATCGCGTTCCAGAGGTCGTCGTGGGTCCGGGCCGCCTCGAACGCTTCAGGCGCGTAGAGATGCCGGCGGGCGTCCCCGGCGTGGGCCGCCAGCGTCTGCCGCGCCCACGCCGGCAGCGCCTCCAGCGACCGGTGGTGCGGATTGAACCGGCAGAAGTTGTATCCCAGCTCGCGGCGCACGATCAACTGCTCCAGGAAGGCCTCGCGGTGCTCGGCGCCCACGCCCGGCGCCTTCCGCACGGCCAGCGCCACCTCCTGCGGGGCGATCTGGCCGAAGTGGAGGTGGGCGCTCAGGCGCGAGGTGGCGTCGGCACCGGGCTGGTTTCGGGCCCCCGCGTAGCCCTTGAGGGGCCCGGCCACGAACCGTTCCAGCCGCTCCCTCGCCTGGCGGGTGCCCCCACGGTAGACGCGGGACGGCGGCACCCCGTGATCGATGGCGCTGCAGGCGATGAGGCCGTCGATGGACCCGGGTGTCACGCGAGTCTCCGGGACGTCCGGGTCGATGCCCAGCGAGTCCTTCCGGACCTCCGGCTCCGGGATCGGCCGCAAGTGTTCCGGCAGGAGCCGGCGGATCCGGGGGCGGAGCGTGTAGGCCCCGTACTGCTCGCCGGGGATGGCCGCCATCGGGACAATGCCATTGCCGTCCACGGCCCACATGGCCACATCCAGGCGCCCTGCCACACGCGCCGTCTGCGCCGGCAGGAAGAAGGCCGGGAAGTCGTCGCTGATCACCAGGGCGGCCCGCCGCGCCAGCCGGTACACCAGGTCGTTGGGATCCTTGGGGCGCTGGCGAAGATAGAAGTGATATCGGATCCCGCGCCGGGCGAACCGCTCGCCCAGTTCCGCCACCCCCTCCAGGATGAAGCGGTGGATGCGATCATTCGCGTGCGGATAGGAGCACCCCAACCCCTGATACGCCAGGAGGGGCAGGCCCAGACGGTTCGCCGCCTCGATGGCCGCCGTCAGCGCCCAACTCTGCTCGGCGCGGTGGCACATCTGGATCCAGTACAGGACGAAGTCTGCCCCCGGCCGCTCGGGCCGATCGCTCATCCGCCGGACCCGCTCCACCGGAATCCCCGCGGACTTCACCCCGCGCCCGTCGGCGCCGCGAACAGGGGACATCGGGCCCCGGACCTTGGCTCATGCTCCCCGCCCCAGCAGGTGCCCCAGGGCGCCCTCGAGGTCGGGGAACCGGAAGGCGTATCCGGAGGCCTGCAGCCGGGCGGGGAGCACCCGCTGACTGGCGAGCAACAGCGCGTCGGCCATCTCGCCCAGGGCCAGGCGGACGGCGAAGGCCGGCAGCGGGGCCAGGGCCGGCCGGCGCAGGACGCGGGCCAGGGTCCGCGCGAACTCGGCGTTGGTCGCAGGGGACGGGGCCACGGCGTTCACCGGCCCCGTTAGCGAGCCGCTCGTGAGGGCGTGGTGGATCGCGCCCACGGCGTCGTCCAGCGCGATCCAGCTCATGTACTGCCGCCCGCTCCCGATGCGCCCCCCGGCGCCGAGGCGGAAGGGCAGGAGCATCTTCTTGAGCGCGCCGCCGGCCGGGCTCAGGACCACGCCGAACCGCAGGCGCACCAGCCGGATCCCGGCCCGGGCGGCCGGCTCGGCGGCGGCCTCCCAGGCGCGGCACACCTCGGCCAGAAAGTCGGCGCCGGGTCGGCTCTCTTCCGTGAGCGGCTCATCCCCGCGGTCCCCGTAGATCCCGATGGCCGAGGCGCACACCAGGGCCTTCGGGGGCCTCGCCAGGCGCCCCAGCACCTCGCAGAGACGTTGCGTGCCCTCCACCCGGCTCCGGCGGATCTCCGCCTTGCGCCGCGCGGTCCAGCGGCCGGCCCCGATGTTCGCGCCGGCCAGGTGCACCACCCCGTCGAGGCCTTCCAGCAGGGCCACCTCCCGCACGCCGGAGGCCGGGTCCCACTCGATGGCGTCCGCGCCAGACCCGGGGCCGCGCACCAGCCGCGACACGCGGTGGCCGCCGGCGACCAGGGACGCCACCAGTGCCGAGCCGATGAGGCCGCTCGAGCCCGTGACCACGATGTGCATGGAGACCTCCTGGCGCCCGAGGGGAAACCCCGCGGCGTCCCCGGCTCCGCCGGATACGGGACGCCGGTCGTGCTAGCCTCCCAGCAGGTCGCTGGGAAACGTGTTCTTTCCAGGCTGCTCAAAAAGGTCCAGATGCAAGGCGGCGCGCGATGTGCCGAGAGAGGCGTACTTCGGGTACGCCGCAGCGAGCGCACGAGCGCGCCAACGCCGCAGATGGGCCTTTTTCAGCAGCCTGCTACACCACGCCCTTGCGGAGGTCCGCCAGCGGGTACAGCGTGCCGCGCCAGACCACACCGCCGTGCCGATACGTGCAGACCATCGAGCGGAGGATGGCGTAGCAGAAGATCGGCGCCGCCAGCGGGAACGCCAAACCGTAAAGGGCCGAGCCGCTCAGCCCGGGCCGGAGCGCCCCCGCCATGCCCACCATGCCCAGGAGCGCGCCCGCGCAGAGCAGGCGCGCCCCGGGGGGACCCACCCACAGGCCCACGGCCGGCCAGACGGCCAGCAGGAAAGCCGCCGCGAAGGTCCAGGCCACGGCGGCGGGGCGGAACCCCAGGCCGGCGTAGGCGTTCTTGCTGAGGCCCTCCACGATCCCCCGCAGGCCCACCGCCCACCGCACGCGCACCAGCCCCCCGCTCCAACCACACTCCTGGCGGGCCCCGCTCGCCTTCAGGCGTTTCCCCAGCTTCACGTCGTCCAGCACGTCCATGGGCAGGCCGGCGTGGCCGCCCGCCCGGCGGTAGGCCGCGGCCCGCACCAGATTGAAGGCCCCCACGCCCACGTAGGCCGCGCTGTCCGCGTCCGAGACCCTCCACGGGAGGAACCGGAAGAGGAACATGGCGGCGAAATAGCTGACCCCCAGCGTCTCCCAGAAGCCCTCCAGGACCATCTCCGGGAGCAGGACCAGGTGATCCACCCCGCGGCGCCGGGCCGCGCGCACGGCCCGGCGCAGGGCGCTGGGCTCGAAGTGCACGTCCGCGTCGGTGAAGAGGATGTACTCCCCGGAGGCCAGCCCGGCCCCCAGGTGCAGGGCGTGGTTCTTCCCCAGCCAGCCGGGCGGCAGCTCGCCCACGTGCGCCACCCGCAGGCGCGGGTGCGCCGCCGCCAGGCGGTCCAGGATGGCGCCGGTGGCGTCCGTGGACCGGTCGTCCACGGCGACGACCTCCACCTCCGGATAGTCCGCCGCCAGGAGGGTGCGCATCGCCTCCTCCACCGTTGCTTCCTCATTGCGGGCGGGCACCACCACGGAGAGGCGGGGGAGCGGCTCCGGCCCGTCCGCCGGCGCCGCATCGAGGCGCAACGCCGTCCGCGCGTAGCGCCGGAACTGCAGCGCCCGCACGGACCACGCCACGAAGTCCACGGCGGCGAACACCCAGAACATCCAGTTGGTCACCGATCCCCCCGAGAGGAACGCCGGCCGGAGGAGGGTCTGCGGCGAAGCCTCGCCGCGGCCCGGCCCACGCCGGGCGGCATTGTAGCAAGCCGGGACGCCCGGCGGAAGGGCCCGCGTCCCGGCGGCCGTAACCTTGACAGTGCCTCCGCCGCCATGCTGTAATCCGGCGGCCTTGGCAGGCTGCTGAAAAAGGCCCATCTGCGGCGTTGGCGCGCTCGGGCGGCGCTGCGACGTACGGCCCGAGTACGCCTCGCGCCTCCCATCGCGTGCCGCCTTGCATCTGGACCATTTTGAGCAGCCTGCCGAAGGGTCATTTATTGGCGAGCTGTTCGCTGTTGTGGCTGGGGCGACGGGATGGCGGGCGACTTCATCCTGGAGACCGAGGGGCTGACCAAGGTGTTTCGGGGATTCATCGCCCTGCTCGACGTGAGCCTCCGGATCCGCCGCGGAACCATCCACGCGGTCATCGGCCCCAACGGGGCCGGGAAGACCACCTGCTTCAACCTCCTCACCAAGTTCCTGGAGCCCTCCCGCGGGCGCATCACCTACAAGGGCCGCGAGATCACGCGCGCCAGGCCGGCGGAGATCGCGCGCCTCGGCCTCGTGCGGTCCTTCCAGATCTCGGCCGTCTTCCCGCACCTGAGCGTGCTGGAGAACGTGCGCATCGCCCTCCAGCGCGCCCGAGGCGGCTCCTTCGATTTCTGGCGCTCGGAGAAGGTCCTGGACGGCCTCAACGGGCGGGCCGTGGAGCTCCTGGACGCCGTGGGCCTCGCCGAATTCGCGGGCATGCCCGCGGTGGCCCTCCCCTACGGGCGCAAGCGGGCCCTGGAGATCGCCACCACCCTCGCCCTGGATCCCGAGATGCTGCTGCTGGACGAGCCCACCTCCGGGATGGGGCACGAGGACATCGACCGCATCACGGCGCTGATCAAGCGCGCCGCCGCCAACCGGACCGTCCTCATGGTGGAGCACAACCTGGGCGTGGTGGAGCACCTCTCCCACACCATCACGGTGCTGGCGCGGGGCGAGGTGCTGGCCGAGGGGGACTACGCCGCCGTGTCGCGGAACCCCCAGGTCATCGAGGCCTACATGGGGGCCAGCCATGCCTGAGACGGCGGCCGCCGGCGCGGCGCCCCTGCTGGCGGTGCGGGGCCTCCACGCCTGGTACGGGGAGTCCCACATCCTCCACGGCGTGGACTTCGAGATCCACCCGGGCGAGACGGTGACCCTCCTGGGCCGCAACGGCGCCGGCAAGACGACGACCATCAAGGCCATCATGGGCATCGTGGGCAAGCGGCAGGGGTCGGTGCGGTTCGCGGACACGGAACTGATCCGCCTCCCCTCCAACCGCATCGCCCGGCTCGGGATCGCCATCTGCCCGGAGGAGCGGGGCATCTTCGCCGGCCTCAACGTCCAGGAGAACCTGCTCCTGCCGCCCCCCGTCGCCCCGGGCGGGCTGTCCCTGGCCGCGATCTTCGGGCTCTTCCCCAACCTCAAGGAGCGGCTCCGCAGCCAGGGCACCAAGCTGTCGGGCGGCGAGCAGCAGATGCTGGCCATCGGCCGCATCCTGCGCACCGGGGCCCGGCTCCTGCTGCTGGACGAGCCCACCGAGGGGCTCGCCCCGGTGCTGGTGCAGCACATCGGCGACACCATCCGGCGCCTCAAGGCCGAGGGGTTCACCATCCTCCTGGTGGAGCAGAACTTCCGCTTCGCCGCCACGCTGGCGGACCGCCACTACGTCATGGAGCACGGCCGGGTGGTGGACATGATCCCCAACGCCCAACTCGATGCCCGCATGGACATGCTGCACGAGTACCTGGGGGTCTGATTCCGGGCGGACGGCAACCCGCCCCGCGGGAAGGAGGGAACCCATGACCCGCACGCGCATCCTGGCCCTGGCGGCGGCCGGGGTCCTGGCGGCCGGCGCGGCGCACGCCCAGGCCCCGCCGAAGCCCATCCGGATCGCCGTCCTCAACGATCAGTCGGGCCCCTACGCCACGCCCACCGGCATGGGCTCGGTGGTGGCCGCGCGCCTGGCGGTGGAGGACGCGGGGGGAAAGGTGGGCGGCGTGCCCGTGGAGGTCTTTTCCGCCGACCACCAGAACAAGCCGGACGTGGGCTCCAGCATCGTGCGGGAGTGGATCGACCGCGACGGGGTGGACGCGATCCTGGACGTGCCGACCTCCTCCGTGGCGCTGGCCGTCAACGAGATCGTGCGCGCCAAGGACAAGGTGCTCCTGGTCTCGGGCGGCGGGACCGCCGACCTCACGGGCAAGGCCTGCTCGCCCAACACCATCCACTGGACGTACGACACCTGGGCCCTGGCCAACACCACCGGCCGGGCCGTGGTCCAGGCGGGCGGCGACACCTGGTTCTTCCTCACCGTGGACTACGCCTTCGGCCACGCCCTGGAGCGCGACGTCACCAGCGTCGTCAAGGCCAGCGGCGGCCGGGTCCTGGGCGCCGTGCGTCACCCGCTCAACACGGCCGACTTCTCGTCCTTCCTGCTCCAGGCGCAGGCCTCCAAGGCCAAGGTCGTCGGCCTGGCCAACGCCGGCGGGGACACCAGCAACGCCATCAAGCAGGCGGCCGAATTCGGCATCGTGCGGGGCGGCCAGAAGCTGGCGGCGCTGCTGGCCCTCATCACGGACGTCCACGCCCTGGGCCTGCCGGCCGCCCAGGGCCTCCAGCTCACCGAGGCCTTCTACTGGGACATGAACGACCAGAGCCGGGCCTGGTCCAGGCGGTTCGCCCAGAGCCACAACGGGAACATGCCGACGATGATCCAGGCCGGCGTGTACTCGGCGGTCTGGCACTACCTCAAGGCCCGGTCACAGCTCCCGCCGGACGCGGCTGGGAAGGCCGTGGTCGCCAAGATGAAGGAGTTGCCCACCGACGACCCGATCTTCGGCAAGGGCGCCATCCGCGAGGACGGCCGGAAGATCCATCCCATGTACCTCTTCGAGGTGAAGAAACCGTCCGAGGCCAAGGGGCCCTGGGATCACTACAAGCTCGTGAACAGCATCCCGGCGGGCGAGGCCTTCCGCCCCATGGACCAGGGCGACTGCCCGCTGGTGAAAAAGCGCTGACGGCCGCGATGCCCCACCGCCTTCCGGTCCGGCCCCGTGGCGGGCACAACCGACACTTGTTGAATGGAGGGAAGAGCATGAGCACCTGGCGCACCCTGACGCTGATGGCGGCGGCGCTGGTCCTGGCGGTCGGCACGGCGCACGCCCAGATCTCCGACGGCGTGGTGAAGATCGGCGTCCTCAACGATCAGTCGAGCCTCTACGCGGACCTCGCCGGGCCGGGATCCGTGGTGGCCGCCCGCATGGCGGTCGAGGACTTCGGCGCCGCGGCGAAGGGGCTGAAGGTCGAGGTCCTCTCCGCCGACCACCAGAACAAGCCCGACGTGGGATCGAGTATCGCCCGCCAGTGGTACGACGTGGACAAGGTGGACCTCATCGTGGACGTGACGAACTCCGCCGTGGCGCTGGCGGTGAACCAGATCACGCGGGACAAGGCGAAGGCCTTCATCGTGTCGGGCGCCGCCTCGTCCGACCTGACCGGCAAGGCGTGCTCGCCCAACACGATCCACTGGACCTACGACACGTGGGCCCTTGCCAACGGCACGGGCAACGCCATCGTGAAGACGGGCGGCGACACCTGGTTCTTCATCACCGCCGACTACGCCTTCGGCCACGCCCTGGAGCGGGACACCGAGGCCGTGGTGCTGAAGAGCGGCGGCAAGGTGCTGGGAAAGGTCCGGCACCCCCTCAACACCGCGGACTTCTCCTCGTTTCTCCTGCAGGCCCAGACGTCCAAGGCCAAGATCATCGGCCTGGCCAACGCCGGTGGCGACACCATCAACGCCATCAAGCAGGCGGCCGAGTTCGGCATCGTCAAGGGCGGGCAGAACCTGGCGGGGCTCCTGGTGTTCATCACCGACGTCCACGGCCTCGGGCTCCAGGCGGCGCAGGGGCTGATCTTCACGGAGGCGTTCTACTGGGACGCGAACGAGAAGACCCGCGCCTGGGGCGTCCGCTTCGCCGAGCGGGACCGGGGGATCCACCCGACCATGATCCACGCCGGCGTCTACGCCGGGATCACGCACTACCTCAAGGCGGTGACCGCCCTGAAGTCCGACGACGGGACCAAGGTCATCGCCAAGATGAAGGAGATGCCCACCGACGATCCGCTCTTCGGCAAGGGCACCATCCGCGCGGACGGCCGCAAGATCCACCCCATGTACCTTTTCGAGGTGAAGAAGCCGTCCGAGTCGAAGGGGCCCTGGGATTATTACAAGCTCCGCGCCACCATCCCGGCGGCCGAGGCCTTCCGCCCCCTGGACCAGGGCGACTGCCCGCTGGTGAAGAAGTAAGGAGTGTTCCAACTCCTGGGCATCCCGCCGCAGGCCCTCTTCGGACAGCTCCTGCTGGGGCTGATCAACGGGGCATTCTACGCCCTGCTCAGCCTGGGGCTGGCCATCATCTTCGGCCTGCTCAACATCATCAATTTCGCCCACGGCGCCCAGTACATGCTGGGCGCCTTCGCGGCCTGGTTCCTGCTGCAGTATGCGGGCCTGGGCTACTGGTGGGCCCTCCTCCTGGCGCCGGTGGCCGTGGGCCTGTTCGGGGTGGCGCTGGAACGCACCATGCTGCAGCGCCTCTACCGGCTCGACCACCTGTACGGGCTGCTCCTCACCTTCGGCCTGGCCCTCATCCTTCAGGGCTACTTCCGCAACCGGTTCGGGTCGTCCGGGCTGCCCTACGGTATCCCGCCCGTGCTGGAGGGCGGCCACAACCTGGGCTTCATGTTCCTGCCCAACTACCGCGGCTGGGTCGTCGTCTTCTCCCTCGGGGTGTGCCTCCTCACCTGGTTCGTGATCGAGCGGACGCAGCTCGGCTCGTACCTCCGCGCGGGCACCGAGAACCCGACCCTGGTCCAGGCGTTCGGCATCAACGTCCCCCGCATGATCACGCTGACCTACGGGTTCGGCGCGGGGCTCGCCGCCATGGCGGGCGTGCTGGCGGCCCCCATCTATCAGGTCAATCCTCTGATGGGGGCGGACCTCATCATCGTCGTCTTCGCGGTGGTGGTGATCGGCGGGATGGGGTCCATCATGGGCTCCATCGTCACCGGGTTCGCCCTGGGCGTCATCGAGGGGCTCACCAAGGTGTTCTATCCGGAGGCCTCCAACACCGTGATCTTCGTCATCATGGCCCTGGTGCTCCTGGTGCGGCCGGCGGGCCTCTTCGGCAGGGCGCAATAGGGTGGCGACCACGACTGAATACCTCGAGGCGCCCGCGGCGGCCGCGGCCTCCGTGCCCCTGCGGCACCAATACGTCGCCTTCGGCGTCATGGTCGGGTTCTTCGTGGTCGCGCCCTTCGCCGTCTATCCGATCTTCCTCATGAAGGCGTTGTGCTTCGGCCTCTTCGCCTGCGCCTTCAACCTGCTCATCGGCTACGTCGGGCTGCTCTCCTTCGGCCACGCGGCGTTTCTGGGGTCGGCCGGCTACGCCACGGCGCACGCGGCCAAGGTGTGGGGGTTCCGGCCCGAACTGGCCGTCCTCGTCGGGGTCGTCGTGGCGAGCCTCCTGGGCCTCGCCATCGGGGCGCTGGCCATCCGGCGCCAGGGGATCTACTTCGCCATGACGACCCTGGCCCTGGCGCAGATGCTCTACTTCTTCTGCCTGCAGGCGAAGTTCACGGGGGGGGAGGACGGCATCCAGGCGGTGCCGCGCGGGACGGTGCTGGGCGTCCTGGACCTGCGCCACACGCTGACCATCTACTTCGTGGTGCTGGCGGTCTTCCTGGCCGGCTTCCTGCTGATCTACCGCACCATCCACTCGCCCTTCGGCCAGGTGCTGAAGGCCATCCGCGAGAACGAGCCGCGGGCCACCTCCCTGGGCTACACGGCGGACCGCTACAAGCTCATCGCCTTCGTGCTCTCGGCCACGCTCTCGGGGCTGGCCGGCGGCACCAAGGTCCTCGTCTTCCAGCTGGCCTCCCTCACGGACGTCCACTGGGGGATGTCGGGCGAGGTCGTCCTGATGACGCTCCTGGGCGGCCTCGGCACCGTCTTCGGGCCGGTGGTGGGCGCCCTCATCGTGGTGACGCTGGAGAACTATCTGACCCAACTGGGGGCGTGGGTCACCGTGGTCCAGGGGGCCATCTTCGTCGTCTGCGTGCTCAGCTTCCGGCGGGGCGTGGTGGGCGAGCTGGGCCACCTCCTGAAGCGGCCGCTCTGACAGGCCGCTGAAAAAGGCCCACCGCTCCATTGCGGGACACGGAATTGGGGGCTCGTCGTGAGGTACCGACCGTCCCATTCCACATTCCACAATCCGCATTCCGCAATGGGGGGCGCCGCCTTGCAGCTGGACCTTTTTGAGCAGCCTGGGCACGGAAGAGTATCTCAGCGTCCTGCGAATCCTGCGGCACGCTGCACCGCCGCGCGGTCGGCTTGACACGGGGACGAAAACGGGGCACCCTGAGGCTCCCGCACAGGACCGAAGGAAGCCCCGGCAGGCCGCCGGGCGATGCTCGCCGAGCCGCGAGCCACGCGCTGCGTTGTAGGGCGCCCGGGCGCACAGCGGCTCCGTCCTCACGCGCCAGTTTCCGGGAACATCACCATCGAACCGCTCAAACCCGATGAGACGGGGGAGGGGTAACATGCGGTCACATGTGGCATGGACGGCGGGAGTGGTGGCCGCCGGGCTCCTGGCCGTCTCGGCCACGGCGGCCCACGCGCAGGCCAAGCCCATCAAGATCGGCCAGGTCATTCCCATCACCGGCGAGGCGGCGGAGTCGGGCAGGTACCAGAAGCAGGGGGCCGAGCTGGCGGCGGAGAAGGTGAACGCCGGCGGCGGGATCAACGGGCGAAAGCTGGTGCTGGTGCAGGAGGACGACCAGACCACCAACCCCGGCGCCGTGGCGGCGCTCCAGAAGCTCCTGGAGGACAAGGAGATCCCGGCGGCGCTGGGCTCTATCCGATCCACGCAGGTGCAGGCCATGCTGCCCACCATCAACGAGGCCAAGATCCCCGTGATGATCGGCGGCACCAACTACGGCCTCACCCACAGCGGCAGCCAGTGGGTCTTCCGCTTCCGGCCCCACGACGGCATGAGCGCCAAGGTCATCGCCAAGTACGTGGTGGAGGAGTTGAAGCTCAAGAAGGTGGCCGTGGTGCACGCCAGCGACGCCTTCGGCAACGGGGGAAGGGACATGGTGGTGGCCGCGCTCAAGGAGCTGGGCGCCGAGCCGGTCCTGGTGCAGGGCTACAACAACGGCGAGAAGGACTTCACCGCCGTGGTCACGGCCGTCAAGAAGTCCGGCGCCAACGCCCTGGTCACTTACATGACCTTCTCCACGGACCTGGGCATCCTGGCCCGCCAGCTCAAGCAGCTGGGGGCCCAGGTGAAGTGGGTCGGCTCCCCCTCCATCACCGCCGTGGACGGCCGGAACCTGGCGGGCGACGCCCTGTACGGCGCGTACGGGATCACGGACTTCCACGTGGACTCCAGCCCCACGGCGAAGGCCTTCGCGGCGGCCTACAAGGCGAAGTACGGCGTGGAGCCCGACCTCTACGCCGCCTGGACCTACGACGCCGTGCTGGTGCTGGCGGAGGGCATGAAGCGGGCGCCGGACCTCAAGGCCGAGAGCCTCCGCAATGCCATCCTCGCCATCAAGAAGTTTCCGGGCGCCGAGGGGGAGTACAACTTCGACCAGAACGGCGATGGCCTGGACCACTACTACATCGTCCAGAACGACAAGGGCGCCATCAAGCTGGTGAAGATGCTGCGGGTCAGCCGCTAAGCCGCGCCGCGTGGGTCGCCCCCCGCGCGCCCGCGGCCGGGCAGGGTAGGCGATGTCCGAGAGCCTATCGCTGGTCGGGCAGCTCCTCTTCGCCGGGCTCGCCATCGGGGGCGTCTACGCCCTGGTGGCCCTGGGCATCGTCCTCATCTACCGCGCCACCAACGTGGTGAACTTCGCCCAGGGCGAGTTCTCCATGCTGGGCGCCTACACCCTGGTGACCCTCTGGCAGGGCGCCAGGCTCGACTACTTCGCGGCCATGGCCTTGGGGCTGGCCATCATGGCGGCGCTGGGGCTGCTCTTCGAGCTGGCCGTCTACTACCCGCTGCGGAACCGGTCCTTCCTGCCCGTGATCATCGCCACCATCGGCGCCAGCATCATGTTCCAGAACGGCGCCCTGGCCGTCTTCGGCCCCAGCCCCGAGAAGGTCCGCCCCGTCATCGAGGCCGGCGGCAGCGGCGGCGCCACCGTGGGCGGCGTGTTCTTCGATTACCAGTACCTGGTGACCCTCGTGGTGACGCTGGTGCTGGTGGGGCTCCTCTACCTGTTCTTCGAGCACACCCTCCTGGGCAAGAAGATGCAGGCCACGTCGCAGGACAAGGACATGGCCCGGCTCCTGGGCATCCCCGTGGCGCTGATGATCGCCCTCACCTTCATCTACAGCAGCGTGCTGGGCGGTCTGAGCGGCATGCTGGTGGCCCCCATCTTCTTCGTGACGCACAAGATGGGGGCCACGCTGGGCCTCAAGGCCTTTGCCGCCACCATCTGCGGCGGGTTCGGCGACGCCCGCGGGGCCATCCTGGGCGGGCTCGCCATGGGCGTCATCGAAAGCTTCGGCGCCGCGTACATCTCGGCCATCTACAAGGACGCCTTCGCGTTTCTCGTGCTGATCCTCTTCCTCCTGGTGCGTCCCCAGGGGATCTTCGGCGAGAAGGTGGCGGAGAAGGCGTGAGCGAAGCCGCTCCCGTGAAGACGACCTGGCGTGGCCGGCTCCGGGCGGTCCACGTTGCCCCGGCCC
>DASPOZ010000160.1:0-2115 GCA_035625755.1 Candidatus Sulfotelmatobacter sp. | reverse complement strand
GGGTGCCTTTGTAGGGCCGGGGGTGATCGGGCGATGGCCCCTCGGCTTTCGCTGACCCGTCCGCAATTGATGTCCCGGAGCACTCTGAGGGGCCGATGCCCAGGCGGGATGAAGTGTGCGGCGCCCCGCAGCCACAGGAGCCACGCCAGCCAGACCCCCGTGTTTCGCCCCATGGGGAAAGGCTCGGCCGCCGCCCGGCAGCGAGCGACCGGACCGGGGGCGCGCAGCCGTCATCCGGGGGCCGCTGCCCCGGCCCCCCGCTTCACGCCGAACAGGCGCACGACCCAGATGCTCACCTCGTACATGAGGTACAGCGGGATCCAGATCACGAACATCGTGACCAGGTCGGCATGGAAGGCGGCCACGATCGCGCTGGCCAGCACGGCGACGCGCCGCCCCCGCGCCAGGCGGGGGGCGGTGAGGAGGCCCAGCCGTCCCAGGATGAGGGCGGCGACCGGCAGCTCGAAGACGAGGCCGAAGATCGCAATGAGACGGAGGCAGAAGTTCACGTAGGCGGTGAGGCTGAACCAGCTGCGGAGGCCCTCGGACTCGTACGACAGCGAGAAGTTGATGATGACCGGCCAGATGACGAAGAGGAAGAAAAGGGCCCCCAGGCAGAAGCTCACCGTCCCGGCGGCCACGAAGGGGACCACCAGGCGGCGCTCCCGCCGGTACAGGCCGGGCCTGATGAACAGCCACAGCTGATAGAACACCACCGGGAGCGCCAGGATGGCGCCCGCGATCATGGAGATCTTGATCTGGACGAAGAAGGGTTCGAGGGGGACGGTGTAGTTCAGCTTCCGGGCCTCCGGGGGGACCGCCGCGGGGGCCTCCCCGAGCCGGTAGCGCTCATAGAGGGTGGGGTACCGCTGTCGGAGGGCTCCATACACCCGGTCCTTCACCTGGCTGAGATAGGTCTGCCCGGTCAGGGGGCGCTCGATGAACGTCAGGAGGTCCGTCGAGAAGTTCCACGCCACGCCCATGCCGAGGAGGAGGGCGATGATGCATCGGAACAGCCGGCGCCGGAGTTCCGCCAGATGCTCCAAGAAGGGCAGCTGTTTGTCGTTCTCGGCTTTCACGCTCCCGCCGCCTCCCCCAGGCCCCCACCCCGCCCCCGCCAGGGCCACGAGGGCCTCCAGCACCTGTGGGAGACCCATCATGGGTCTTCCCCCCGCCGATGCTGGCGGAGGGGCCGGTCACCCAATGAGGATCCCGCACCCCGGGAAGCCTACTCAGCCGGGCCAGGACGCGCGGGGCGTGATCCGATACCCACGCGATAAAGCGGTACGGATCCCCCCTGGCCGCCTCCGCCGTCCCCAGTGGGCCGCGAACACAGGCGGGCCGGGCACGGGCCGCAAACCGGTCGGCGCCCCGGCACCCCTCGGGTCGCCTTCGCCCACCCGCCGTTCCAGGATGGAGCGCACCCAGGCCAGGCCGAATGCCGCGATGAAAAGCCAAAGGAGTAGGGCGGGCACGGTGCACCTCCTGGGGGTCACCGGGCCCCCGATGGTAACTATGGAGCCTCGCCTGGGGCCCATCCAGGGCGCCGGGGCAAGTATACACCTGTGGTTTCCCGCTGGGAAAAGGTGCCCGGGAGCCCGGGTCCGTCTTTCCCCCACACCGGGAAGGAACGTTCTGCGGCATGGCCCCCCGGGGTCGGCTCGCCCGCGCCCGCACGCGCTCAGTCCGGGCTGGCCCTGGTCCACCCCCGTGTGATGTAGTCGCCGACGCAGGCTTCCTTTTGCGACCACGGGTTCAGGCCCTGGAGACTTTCTCGGCAAATCGCTGTTTCGCCGGTCCGCGGGTTCACCATCACCACGTCGGCCGCGCAGCCCGTCAGGAAGCCGGCCGCGATGATCAGCATCAGGTATCGCAAGAGGGGCCTCCTCATCGCTCGAACGCTTGTGCGGCCGTTCACGGCGCGGGCGGGCGATTCCACCAGCCGCCGCCCAAGGCCTGGAAGAGCGCCGCCGTGTCGGCGAACCGGCTCGCCTGCGCCTGGACGCGCGTGATCAGCGTCTGCTGATAGGCCTGCTGGGCGCTGAGCAGCGCCAGATAGTTGACGTACCCGAGGTCCTGCTGCTTGTGCGTGAGGTCGAGAGTCCGCCTGGCGGC
>DASPOZ010000159.1:0-28006 GCA_035625755.1 Candidatus Sulfotelmatobacter sp. | reverse complement strand
GCGTACTTGGTCCGTACGTCGCAGCGCCGCGCGAGCGCGCCAACGCCCCACCCGCTGCCGCCGAGGCAGCGGGGAAAGATGCTGGGCCTTTTTCAGCAGCCTGCTCGGGCTACTTCCGCCGCTCGATAGGCACGTAGTCCCGCCGCGGGGAGCCGAGGAAGAGCTGGCGCGGGCGGGCGATCTTCTGCTCCTGGTCCAACCGCATCTCCTCCCACTGCGCGAGCCAGCTGGCAGGCTGCTGAAACGGGCCCATCTGCGGCGTTGGCGCGGCCGCTCCTCACTGCGGCGTACCCACCACGTACGCCTCATTCGTCGCCGTCCGCGCCGCCTTGCACCTGGACCCGTTTGAGCAGCCTGCGTGTCGAGGCGCTCCGGCGGGGGCAGTGCTGGGTTCGGCCGTCGGCCGGCAGGTACGACAAGAACATGAAGGGGGGCGGAAAGACGACGCCCCGCTCCCTGGCCGCATCGGCCAGAGGGCGGGGCGTCAGAAACTGGAGTCGGGCTATTTCCTCCGCTCGATGGGCACGTAGTCCCGCCGCGGGGAGCCGAGGAAGAGCTGCCGCGGCCGGGCGATCTTCTGCTCCTGGTCCAACAACATCTCCTCCCACTGCGCGAGCCAGCCGCTGGTGCGGGGGATGGCGAAGAGGACGGGGAACATCTCCACGGGGAACTTCATGGCCTGGTAGATCAGGCCCGAGTAGAAGTCCACGTTGGGATAGAGCTTGCGCTTGATGAAGTAATCGTCCTGGAGGGCGATCCGCTCCAGCTCCAGGGCGATGTCCAGCTTGGGGTTGCGCCCGGTGACTGCGAACACCTCATCGGCCAGCTTCTTGATCAACTTGGCCCGCGGGTCGTAGTTCTTGTAGACCCGGTGGCCGAAGCCCATCAGCCGGCCCTCGCCCCCCTTCACCCGCTTCACAAACTCCGGCACCTTGTCCACGGACCCGATCTCGTCCAGCATGCGCAGCACGGCCTCGTTGGCCCCCCCGTGCAGGGGGCCGTAGAGGGCGGCGCTGGCGGCGGCGATGGCGGAGTAGGGGTCCACGTGCGAGCTGCCGACGGCGCGCATGGCGTTGGCGCTGCAGTTCTGCTCGTGGTCCGCGTGGAGGATGAAGAGCACGTCCAGGGCCCGCTCCAGCACCGGGTCCGGCCGATACTTCACCTCGGTGGTCTTGAAGAGCATGTTGAGGAAGTTGCCGGTATAGCTCAGGTCGTTGTCCGGGTAGGCGTAGGCCATGCCGATGAGGTGCCGGTAGCTGAAGCCGGCGATGGTGGGCATCTTGGCGATGAGGCGGTAGATCTGGATCTCGCGGGAGCGCGGGTCCATGATGTGCTTGGCGTCCGGGTAGAAGGTGGAGAGGGCCCCCACGGTGCCCACCAGCATGCCCATGGTGTGGGCGTCGTAGCGGAAGCCATCCAGGAACTTCTTGATGCTCTCGTGGATCATGGTGTGGTGGGTGATATGGTGCGCCCACCCGGCGAGCTGCGCCTTGTTGGGCAGCTCGCCGCGCAGCAGCAGGTAGGCCACCTCCAGGTAGCTCGCCTTCTCGGCCAGCTGCTCGATGGGGTAGCCCCTGTACTCCAGGATCCCCTTGTCTCCGTCGATGAAGGTGATCCGGCTCTTGCAGGAGGCGGTGTTCATGAAGGCCGGGTCGTAGCTCATGAGGCCGAAGTCGTCCTCCCCGGTCTTGATCTGGCGGAGCTCGGCGGCGCGGACGGCCCCGTTCTCGATGGGGAGCTCGTACCGCTTGCCGGTGCGGTTGTCGATGATGGTGAGGGTGTCAGCGCCCATCCCTGCCTCCACGACGCGGAGTCTACGGCCGACCATCCAAGGCCCCAAGTCACCCCGGGCTGAGGTTCCCGGGGACAGCCATGCTACAACCAGGGCCGGCCGCCGGTCTACCGGTATTTTGCAGGCCGCTGCAGAACCTGTTCCTGGCCGGCTGCTCAAACCCGCCAGGGAGGCGGGCAAGGAGGTCCAGGCGTCGCCCCCCCATTACGAGCGGAATGCGGAATGGGCCGGCCAGCAGACCTCAGCACTGCCGCTGCCCCCGAGGCAGCGAGCAAGAGACGCCGCGCCTTCTTCGGCAGCCTGCCGCCGCAGCCGGGCCAAACCCCGGGTCCCGCAGGCTGCTCAAAAAGGCCCAGGTGCAAGGCAGCACGCGAAGCGCCGACTGAGGCGTACTCCGGGTACGCCGCAGGGAGTGCGCGAGCGGGCCAACGCCGCAGATGGGCCTTTTTCAGCAGCCTGTCAGTTGACCCGGGCGGCTGGCACCGCGCTGGCGGCCACCACGGGGTTCAGGTCCTGGTGGGCGCGTTTCGCCTTGAGGTAGGCGTAGAAGGTGGAGACGCGGGCCACGTATCGATCGCCGCTCTCCCCCCCTCCGTTCGGGTCCCAGGTGCCGGCGTAGTACATCCGCAGCGCCCAGCGCAGGTCGCCTTGCCCGTCGCCCAGGAGTTGCCGCAGGTGGAGCGCCGTGGCGTGGAGGTTCGTCGGCACGTCGTGCAGGTCTTCCGGCCGCTGCACCGCGCCCGGCGCCACGGCCCGCGCCGTGGCGAACTGCATCTGGCCGAGCCCGCGCGCCCCCTTGGACGAGACGGCCTTGCTGTCGAAGCTGGATTCCGCCGCGACCAGGGCGAAGAGCAGGTCGGGGTCCACCTGGTTTGCGACGGCCGCCTTGCGCACCTGGGCGGCGATGTAGCGGCGCTGGTCCGCGTCCCGCCGCAGCGGCGCGTACTCCTGGAGGAACTGGTCGTACAGCGGGTCCTGCGGGGCGGCCGGCTCGGCCCGTTCGCCCCGGGCGAGGTCCGGGGTGCTGGCCTCCGCTGGCCGGGCGGGACGCAAGATCTCGAGCGCCCGCGGCCGAGGGGCGAAGTGCACCAGGAGGCCCGCGGTGCAGCAGGCCAGAACCGCGAAGCCCCACCGCAGCCGTCGTCGTGATGTTTCCAGCGCCGCCAGGCGGCGGACCGAGATCACGCGCACTGGTTCCGTCATTGGCTTTCCCTCCTTCTCTTTCCGGCCCCTCGCCTGCCGACTCCCGCAGGGGTACACCTGGTAACATCGAGTCGTGCGCTGGGACCGGGGCAGCATGCGCCCCGGAAGAGGCTCGCGGCAGGCAGATGGGAATCCTCGCGGGCCCGCCACGACAAAGAACTAGCAGGGAGGCACGCGATGGGACCCGAGGATTTGCCGCGAGAGACCGGAAAACGTCAGGGCAATCCTGGCCTGAGCACGGAAGGTGTCGGTGTAGGATACGAAGGATACCCAGGGGCCGAGGGGCTTGTCAAGCGCCATCCGACCTCGCGGGGGCAAATTGATGCCTTCGGACCAGCCGCAGTGAGGCTTCGGTTGGGGGCAAATTGATTCTTATAGAACTAACGTCCTAGGACTTTCCGATGGTGCTAGAGGGGTGATGGCGGCTGGCGTGGCGCAGGCCCTCGAGGATCTTGTCGCGGAACAGGAAGGCCACGACGACGATGAGGCCCATCAGGGCGAGGAGGACCCAGAAGAACCTGCGGTCATCGTTGGCCCACCCCGCGCCGGTGGCGGAAAGGAGCCAGGTGCCGGGGATGCGGCCCACGGTGGAGATCAGGATGAAGGCGCGCAGGGGCATGGGGCTGAGACCCAGGAGGTACGAGAGGTAGTCCTTGGGAAAGCCCGGAAGCAGGAACAGGATGAAGCTCACCACCTCACCGCCGGTGTGGCCCACGAACTCCAGGGTGCGGTGCCAGCGGGGGCCGCCGATGCGCTGCACGAGGGGGGCCCCCAGCAGGTGTCCCAGCCAGAACGCCGCCACGGAGCCGATGGTGAGCCCGATGGTGGAATAGAAGAAACCCAGCCAGGTGCCGAAGATCACGCCGCCGATCACGCCGGTGGCCTCGCCCGGGATGGGCGAGATGATCACCTGCCCCGCCTGGATCGCGATGAAGACGAGGGGGCCGAAGGGCCCGGCCGCCCGCACCAGCCTCCTCGAAGCCTTCTTGACCGCCTTGGCGTCTGTGAGGAAATCCCAGGTGGAGGAGAGCCAGGGGCCCAGCGGGGTCAGGAAGCACAACGTGGCGAGGAGGCCGAGGGCCGCCGCGCCGACCGCGGCGATGGCGATCCACCTACGGCGAGCCGGCGGCGCGCCGTCCGCCATCCCCTACCGGTCTCCCTGTGCGGCGGCCCGCAAGGCGGCCCGCGCCGCGGCCAGCGTGCGGTCGATGTCCGCGGCGGTGTGGGCCGCCGAGACGAAGGCGGCCTCGAACTGGGAGGGGGCCAGGCTCACCCCGTTTTCCAGCATCGCCCGGAAGAAGGCGGCGTACCGTTTCGTGTCCGCCGTCTTGGCCGTGGCCCAGTCCACGACCTCCTGGTGCGTGAAGAAGGTTGTCATCATGGAGCCCACGCGGTTCCCGCGCGCGGCCACCCCGGCCTCGCGGGCGGCCGCGGCCAGGCCCTCGGCCAGGCGCCGCGCCGTGGCCTCCAGGCCCTCGTAGAAGTCGGGGGCCCTGCACAGCCTGAGGGTCTCGATCCCGGCCGTCATGGCCAGGGGATTGCCCGAAAGGGTCCCCGCCTGGTAGACGGGCCCCAAGGGGGCCACCGTCTCCATCACGTCCTGCCGGCCCCCGTAGGCCCCCACGGGCAGGCCCCCGCCGATGACCTTGCCCAGGCAGGTGAGATCCGGCCGCACCCCGTAGAGCCCCTGGGCCCCGCCCCAGCCCACCCGGAACCCCGTGATGACCTCGTCGAAGATGAGCAGCGCGCCGTGGCGGGCGGTGACATCCCGCAGCCCCTCCAGGAACCCGGGGCGAGGCGACACCACGCCCATGTTGCCGGCCACCGGCTCCACGATGACGGCCGCGATGGCGTCGCCCATCTCGCCGAAGAGGCGCCGGACCGCCTCCAGATCGTTGTAGGCCAGGGTGAGGGTATGTCGGGCCAGGTCCGCCGGGACGCCCCCCGAATCGGGCACGCCGAAGGTCATGGCGCCGGACCCCGCCTTCACCAGCAGGCTGTCCGCGTGGCCGTGGTAGCACCCCTCGAATTTCAGGATGGCATCCCGCCCGGTGAAGCCGCGGGCCACGCGGAGCGCGCTCATGCACGCCTCGGTGCCGCTGCTCACGAAGCGCAGTCGCTCGATGGAGGGCAGGGCCTCCACCACCAGGCGGGCCAGCTCCGTCTCCTGCGGGGTGGGGGCGCCGTAGCTGGTCCCCCGCTCGGCCGCCTTCCGCAGCGCGGTCACCACGCGGGGATGGGCGTGGCCCACGATCATGGGCCCCCAGGAGCCCACGTAATCCACGTAGGTCCGCCCCTCCACGTCCGTGATGGTGGCTCCCTGGGCGGAGGCCACGAAGAAGGGCTGCCCCCCCACGGCGCGGAAGGCCCGCACGGGGCTGTTCACGCCCGCGGGGAAGTACCGTTGCGCCTCCTCGAACAGCGCGCGATTCGTCTGGGGCATACGCGCACGAACCGTTGAGCGACGCGCCATGCCTGGGCGACGGCGGGCAGGGCCGCGGGCCGTACGACGGCCCCGATTCGTTGCTCGTGGCTTTCGGCTCATGGCAGCCTTAGCGGCGCTCGCTCAGGATGCGCGCGGCATCCTTGGCGAAGTAGGTGAGGATCAGGTCCGCCCCGGCGCGCCGGATGGCCGTAAGGACCTCCATCACGGCCCGCTCCTCGTCCAGCCACCCCAGCCGCCCGGCGGCCTTGATCATGGCGTACTCGCCGCTCACATTGTAGGCCGCCACGGGGACGCCGAACTCGGCCTTCACCCGCGAGATGACGTCCAGGAACGCCAGCGCCGGCTTCACCATCACGACGTCGGCGCCCTCCTCGATGTCCAGCCCCACCTCGCGCAGCGCCTCGTCGCTGTTGGCCGGGTCCATCTGATAGGAACGGCGGTCGCCGAACTGGGGCGCGGAATCCGCCGCGTGCCGGAAGGGGCCGTAGAAGACGCTGGCGTATTTGGCCGCGTAGGCCAGGATCGGCACCTCCTCGAACCCGTTGTCGTCCAGCGACTCGCGGAGGGCAGACACCCGGCCGTCCATCATGTCCGAGGGGGCCACCATGTCGGCCCCGGCCTCCGCGTGCGACACGGCCGTGCGGGCCAGCAGTTCCAGGGTGGCATCGTTCTTCACCCGGCCCTGTTCCACGACCCCGCAGTGGCCGTGGCTGGTGTACTCGCACAGGCAGACGTCGGTGATGACCACCAGGTCCGAGACCGTGTCCTTGATGGCCCGGATGGCCTGCTGGATGATCCCGTCGGCCGCGTAGGCCTCGGAGCCATAGGCGTCCTTGCTCGCCGGCAGGCCGAAGAGCATCACGGCGGGGATGCCGAGGGCGGCCACGTCCTTCACCTCGCGCACCAGCTCGTCCACCGAGAGCTGGAACTGGCCCGGCATGGAGGAGATCTCCCGGCGCAGCTCGCGGCCGTGGGCCACGAAGAGGGGGGAGATCAACTGGTCCACGCTGAGACGGGTCTCCCGCACCATGCGGCGGAAGGTCTCGGTTTCGCGCAGCCGGCGGGCACGGAACACCGGGTAGTACATGGCTCAGCTCCTCGGGGCCCTGCTGCCGCGGGGCCGGGGCGTTGATCGGTGGAGGTTGCAAAGGCGGGGCGTATTTTACCGGCTCGCGGGGGGGCCGTCAACCAACCCGCCGCTGCCGCCCGGCGGGGCCCCGGGGGCGGGGGCGTAGGGTCTCTCGGGACTCGGCCCGGGCAGGGGCGGCGTCAGGCCCTGGCAGCCCGGCGCGTCCACGGAGGCGCCCGGGGGGCAGCCGGGCCCGCCGGCCAGCGGCGGCGCGCTCCCGGGCACCTGCTCCGTCTTCCCGGTCTTCAGCCCGAACTGGACCTGAAACGAGGTGCGCGTCCCGATGCCGGGGCCCTGGTTCACGTTGATGTAGCGAACGGAGACCTCCCAGCAGCACGTCTCGTAGCGCGCCAGGACGTTGTTCTCCAGGAACACCCGCCGGCGGGCGTCGTAGCGGAAGAGATATTCGACGCTGAACTCGGGCGTGAGGCTGGCCCCGAGGCTCGCGATGTAGTCCTCCAGGCCCTGCCCCTGCACGTGCGTGTAGCCCAGGCCCAGGTAGCCCCAGCCCGGGTAGCGGAGGCGCCCCTGGACGTTGGTGGCCTCCTCGGCGCCATTGGTGGTGTTCAGGGCCACATCGCTGCGCAACGCGATGAGCGGGTGGGGGCTGGCCTGGACGGAGAAGACGAGATTGGAGAACTGCCGCTCGGTCGCCTGGGAGAACCCGGTGGGGTTCCCGGCGCTGTTCAGCACCTCCTGCGCGTTGACGACGGCGTTGTCCACCCGCTCGGGGGTGAGGGAGGTGAGGTAGTTGTCCGAGTACGCGCGCGTGCGGGGGCGGAAGTCGAAGGACTGGGCCACGCCCAGCCGCAGGACCTCCCGGCTGGTCGTGCGGCCCTCCTCGTCCCGGAACCGGGCGATGAAGCGGTTGTCCAGCCCGTACGTGATCCTGTTCTGGGGCGCGATGAAGTCGTCCAGGTCGAGCTGGGGGTACCGCTGCTGGTCCACGTAGGGCACGTACTGATAGCCTACCCGGGGCGCCACCACGTGCACCAGCTGGCTCAGCTCGCTCCCGCCCACCTCGAAGACCCGGAGAAACCGCGCCTCCGCCGATGCCCCCGCGTCGAAGATGGTGCGCGTGGGGGACCCCGACCCCCCCGAGGTGACCCCGCTGTAAACCGTTTCGCGGAGCCCCCCCGCGCCCGCCAGGCCCAGCCAGGGGACCGGCGCCCACGGCAGGCCCACCCGGGGGGCGAAGTCGACCCGGGCGGTATCCGTTTCCGTGCTGCCCGTGCCCTGGAAGTAGGTGGCCGAGGTGCGGCCGCCCAGGGTGAGGGGGAGGTTGCTGAGCAGGGGCCGGTCGAAGAGATAGAAGCGGAACTCGGGCAGGCGCGCCAGCTGGGCGTTCTGGGTGTTTTCCAGGTCCCGGCTGACGGTGGTCCAGAGCGAGGCGTCGTAGACCTCGGCGGCCTGGGTGACGAAGACGTTGGACTGGATGGTGCGGGCCGTCCGCTGGATCAGGGTGTGGTCCAGGAAGTCACGGGCGAGGGTGTTGTCGCTCTGGTAGTTGGCGGCCGCCTTCAGGCTGAGGGTGGGGGCGAACAACTGCTCGTGGGTCCCGTGGACCTCCCAGCGGTTCTCATCGCCCGAGCTGCTCTTGTGGTCCTTATAATAGCTCCCGCTCCACTCCCCGGTGGCGCGGGGCGACAGGATGTAGCGGTAGTCGGCGTCCAACTCGTAGCCGCGCTTGGTCGCATAGGTGCCCTTGAAGGTGGCGTCCTGCGAGTCGGAGATGGCCCAGAAGAAGGGCTGGCGGTAGGTGAAGCCGCTGGTGTTGCCGGTGGCCACCCGGGGGAGCAGGAAGCCGCTGCGGCGGGGGCCCAGGGGCACGGAGACCACGGGCGAGTAGAACACGGGCAGGGTGTCCAGCCCCCAGGCCGAGGCGTTCGTGGCCACGAACTCCACATCCTGGATGAGGGTGGCCTCCTCGCCGCGGAACTCCCACCAGGGCGCCGACGGCTCCGGCTGGCACACCCGGCAGCTGGTGTACGCCCCCTGGAGGATCCGATACTCCCGCTCGCTCACCTTGCGGATCTCGAGGCCGCGGAAGCTGGTGCTCGGGGAGAGGAACCCGCGGGCGTTGTAGAACACGCCCAGGTTGGTCCCGTAATTGAACTCCAGGCGGTCCCCCTCCAGCCGGTTCGGGCCTTCCACCAGCAGCACATGGCCCGTGGCCACGAAGTCCTGCGTCTGGAGGTTCACCCGCAGCTCGTCGGCGTAGAGGATCCGATCGCCGAAGCGGACCATCACGTCCCCCCGGCCGATGACGACCTTCCGCTGTTCCTGGTATTCGAGCTGGCCCGCCTCCACGTGGGTGGCGGCGCCGGCGGACTTCAGGCGCTCGAGCCCCAGGCCGAAGGATTCCGCGGCCAAGGCAGGCGCCCGCCCTGCGGCGAGCGACAGGAGGGACAGGAGACCGGCGAAGAGCGTGTGGGCGGTCAGGGATCCGCGCATCCGGTGCCTTCCCGATGGGAACCGGCCCGGAGGGGCGGCCCCGTGGGGGGAGGCCGCTATTCCTATCAAAAGCCTCTAGGGATGGCAAGGAGTTTTGGCGTGTCCGCGGGCGGCGCCGGAGGCAGGCCGGTCCGGCGGCGCGTGAGCCGCGGCCGGTCGCGCTGGGTCTGGGGCGTCTCGTCGGGAACGGGTACGGGACCGGAGGGCGAAGCCGCTATCGGATCCTGGACCTAGCGCTGGGCGGGGGCGATCTCCTCCCGCTTGATCTTCATCTTCTTGATCAGGGCGTCGTAGGAGAGGGTGCGGATGATCTTGGTGAATTGGGACCGATAGTTCTCCACGATGCTCACGCCGTCGATGACCACGTCCGAGATGTCCCACCGGCCCACGCCCCGCAGGAGCCGGTAATCCACCGGGATCTGCTCGCGGGCCAGGCGTTCGATCACCGTCTTCACCAGGGCGTTGTCACCATCCACCGTCTCGGCGCCGTACCGGATATTCTCGCGCTTGAGGAAGTTGAGGACCAGCTTGCTGTAGGAGTCCTGGAAGAGGTCCTGGAGCACCTCGGTGAAGTCCTTGCGCTGGGCGGGAGTCAGGCGGTCCCATTCCCGGCCCAGGGAGTGCTGCGCCATCACGCCGAAGTTGAAGCTCTGGGCGATGACGCGCTTGATGTCGGCGATCCGCCGGTCCTCGTGCTGCGGGCCCTGCAGGGCGGGATCGTTCTGGATGGCCAGCACCTCGTTGACGACGGCCCGCACGCGGTCGGTCGCCTCCCCCGCGCCCGCGCCGCCCGCCCAGGCCATCAGCGCCACCACCGCCGCCAGGGCGGCCCCCACGATGTGCGGCCTCATCGTCTGTCCCCCCGGCCCCGCGGCCACTCCAGCTCCTCGGCCTCCTGGGGCGACAACGCCTCGGCGGGCGGAGCCGCAATCCGCCGACGCCCCGCGAGGAGCCGCAAGAGCCCCGGCAGCACCGTGAGCGACGCCGCCAGGACGCAGATGGTCCCCAACGTCAAGAGCAGCCCCAGGCTGTGGACGCCCCGATGGCCCGAGATCATGAGGCTGGCGAAACCGACGGTGGTGCTGAGGGACGCCAGGGCCACGCCCATCCCGGTGCTCGCCGGCAGCCCCCGGAAGACCGCGCCCTCTTCGCGCCAGCGGTACAGGACGATGATCCCGTTCTCCACCCCCGCGCCGATGATGAGCGGGAGGAAGATCACGTTGGCCAGATTGAAGGGCACCCCGAAGACCCACATGAGCCCCACCGTCCACGCGGTGCCCACCAGGAGCGGCGCCGTGGCCAGGAGGGCGTGGCCCAGGGACTGGAAATCGACGAGCACCAGGATGAAGATGGCGATGAGGGCGTAGATGGTCGCCTGCTCGTAGGCGCGCCGGAAGGCCTGGGTGTAGATGTGCAGGCCCACCGGATCGCCCAGGACGTCGGCATCCACCGACTGCAGGTCCGCCACGAATCGCCCCAGCGGCCCGGGATCCCAGATGTCCTCCGCGGGGTAGGCGCGGACGAGGTACAGCCCATTCAGCCCGATGTAGCGCTTGCGCAACGTCTCGGGCAAGCCGTCGGCGGTCATGGGCCCGCCCGTCACGTTCGCCCGCAGGGTGTGGACCTTGTCCGCCAGGTCCGCGAAGAGGGCCTGTTCGAAGGCGGCCAGCCGCTCCCGGGCCAGGTCCGGCCCCGCGGCGGCCACCTTGGCCCGGTAGGCCTCGATGAGGCCCCGCACCTCGGCGCGCTGGCGCGCCGAGGGGTCCGCGTCGGGCGTCTCCGCGCCCCCCTCCACCATCTTGAACCGGATCCGGTCCAGGGCCTCCCCCAGCGCGTCCAGCTCCACCGGGCGCGCCTCGCCGGGCTCGATGCTCAGGCCCTGGAGCAGGGGGCGGATGGTGCGGAGCAGCTGGAGCTTCTTCTCCTGTTCCTCGGGCAGGAAGGTGAGGATGCTCTCCACGCGGGAGACGGTGGGCAGGGCCTGCAGCGCCGCCGTCTTGAAGCGCACCTCGTCCAAGGAGCGGGCGATGATCTCGGCCGAGGCCGTGGACCGGTCGGACCCGCCCAGGAGCTTGAGCTCCCACCGCACCGACTCGGCTCCCTCGGTCTGCATGTGCAGGGGGTTCAGGTCGAACCCGACCCCCTGGAGCGCCCCCAGCGAGAGGGCGGCCAGCCCGATCCCGGCGGCCACCACCAGGACGGGGCGCCGGTAGGCGAAGGCCAAGAAGGGCCGCGGCTCCTCCGCGGGCGGGCCCGGCCCCTCCGACAGCGCCTCGATCCAGCCCCGCTCCTTCAACATCACCAGCGCCGGCAACACCACCAGGGAGGCCGCCAGCGACAGGAGGATCCCCGTCCCGGTGATGAGGCCGAGTTCCCGCAGGCCCAGGAAGTCCGTCAGCGTCAGGGCCAGGAAGCACGCCGTGGCGGTGAGGGCGGCGGTGACGATCCCGGGGCCCACGGCCAGCAGGCTCCGCTCCAGGGCCACCCGCACGGAGCGGCCGCGGCGGCGCTGCTCCTCGTAGCGGGCGAGGAGATGGATCCCGTAGTCAACGCCGAGGCCCAGCAGGAGGGGCGTGAAGACCACCGAGAGCAGGTTCAGGTGGCCGACCAGCAGGGTGGCCGCCCCGAAGGTCCAGCAGAGGGCGATGCCCAGCGTGGCGACCTCCAGGGCGGGCCGGGTGACGCCGCGGAGGAAGAAGATCATGAGGAGGCCGAACCCTATCAGGGAGATGACCGTGGCCAGCGTGGTGTCCCGCATGGCGGCGGTCATCTCGTCCGTCTCCAAGGCGTCCTTGCCGGTGACCCCCACGGCGACCCGCGGGTGCCGGGCCCTCACGGCGGCGATGGCGGCCCGCAGCCGCTGCAGCGGCACCTCCGCCTTGTTGAAGCCCTGGTCGTTCTCGCGCGGGGTGACCATGAGGAGGAGGAACCGTTCGTTCTCCGTCCAGAGGTAGCCGTCGGGTGAGGCCTTCCAGCGCTTGTTGGTGAAGAACGCCTCCCAGGGCGACGTGTAGGTGCGGCCGCCGTCCAGCCAGGCGTTCACCTGCCGCAGGGTGGCCGTCAGGAAGCCCAGGTCCACCGGCCCGGCCTCCACCTTCTTCTCCTTCGGCTCGTCCAGGAAGCCGGTGAAGAGCTCCCCCACCAGCCCCGAGGTGACGCGCTGGTTCACGAGGCGGAAGAAGGTGGCGAGGTCCGGCGAGGCGGCGAGCCCCTCCACGAAGGCCCGATGTTCCCGAAGCTTTTCCCGAAGGGTGACGAGGTCCTCGGGGTCCAGGTAGAGGAGCGCGCGGTTGGCGAAGGCCTTGGGGTCAACGCGGTAGAAGACATCGTCGAAGTGCCGGCTGTCGTCCTGGAGGCGGCGGGCCAGGGCCGCGAGGAAGGCGAGGGATTCGGCCCGGTCCCGGTTCTCGATGACCACCACGAAGCCATCGCGGTCGCCGAATTCGCGGAAGCGTTCCTTGGTGAGCCGCCGCTGGTAGCTGCCGGCCGAAACCAGGTCCCCCCGGTCCGTCTTGAACTGGAGGTTGCCGACGGTGTAGAGGACCGAGAGGGCGGCCAGCACCAGCGCGGCGGCCACCACCCGGCGCGGGGCGCGCAGCACCCGGCCCGTGAGGAAGTGCAGGAGGTTGGCCTTCCAGGAGGTCATGGGTGGCGTCTCGTGCGCAAGAGGCTCGACGGGATGCCGGCCGCCGCGGTCGCGCTCACAGCAGGCCCCGCACCAGGCCGCCGTCCACCTGCACCGTCGCCCCGGTGACGTAGCGGGCCGGCTCCGAGCAGAGAAAGACCACCATGGCCGCGAACTCCTCCGGCGTCCCCAGCCGGCCCAGAGGGATCAGGGCCTCTTCCGCCGCCCTGGCCTGTTCCACGGTCCCCCCCTGGGCCCGGGCGCGATAGACGAAGAGGCTGTGCAGCCGTTCCGTGTAGATGCGTCCGGGGCACACGGTGTTGACGGTGATTCGGTCGCGGGCGAACTCCGCGGCCAGCGTCTTGGCCAGGCCCACCACCCCGACCCGGAGGGTGTTGGAAAGGACCAGCCCGCCGATGGGCTGCTTCACCGCGGTGGACTGGATGTTCACGATCCGCCCGCCCCCGGCGGCGCGCAGGTGCGGGACGGCGGCCCGGATGAGACGGATCACGCTCAGCAGGTTCAGTTCGAAGGCGGCCTGCCATTGCGCGTCGTCCATCTCGTCGAAGAGGCCGAGGGGCGGCCCCCCCGCGTTGGTCACCAGCACGCGCAGGCCGCCGAAGCGGCCCGCGGCCTCGCCCACGATGCGCTCCACGTCGGCCGCACGCGTCACGTCCCCGGCCAGGGCCAGGACCTCGGCCCCCGTGGCAGCGCGGATCTCGTCCGCCGCCAGCCGCACGTCGGCCTCGGTGCGGGCGAAGATGGCCACGCGGGCCCCCTCCCGGGCCAGCCCTTCGGCCACGGCCCGGCCCATGCCCTTGCTGGCGGCGGCCACCAGGGCCGGCTGGCCCGTGAGCCCCAGGTCCATGGGTTCCCCGCGCAATGGAGCATCCGGATGGCGCGCACCCGCGCGGCGGCCGGCCGGCGCCCGTGGGGGCCCCGGCTGGCCCCAAACGAGGGATTATACCCGACCCGCCTCGCTTTGCAACGGAAAAGCCGGCGCACACTTCTTGACTCGCACCGGCCCCTTTCCGTAGAGTGAGGGCATCCGTGGCCGGTAGGGGCCCCGGGCCTCGCAGCCCCGGGGCCCGGCAAGGGGGGCGCGATGGCGGTTCGGATCGTCGAGTACTCGGACTACCTGTGACCCTGGTGCTATCCCGCGGCGGTCCGCCTGCGGGCGTTGAAGGCGCGCTTCGGCGACCAGATCGTGCTGGAGCGACGCAGTTTCCCCCTGCGCCCCGCCCCGGATCCCAGCGTGCGCTTCCAGGGGACGTATCGCGAGGCCGGCTGGCGCCGGGCCGCGGCCGCCGGCGCCGCCGACGGGGTGACCTACCGGATGTGGGAACGCGACGACTATCCCACCTGGAGCCTTCCGGCGCAGGAGGCGGCCAAGGGCGCCGCCGCTCAGGGGGCGGAGGCCTTCGAGCGGGTGCACTTCGCCCTCTTCGAGGCCTTCTTCGCCAAGGGCCGCAACATCGCGGTGCGCGAGGAGGTGCTGGGCGTGGTGCGGGAGGCGGGGCTGGACATGGAGCGCTTCCGGCAGGAGTTCGATGCCGCGCGCTTCCGGGGGGAGGTCCTCCGGGAGTACCAGGAGGCCCACGACCGCTACGGCATCACGGCCATCCCCACGGTGATCTTCTGCGCCGCGGCCGGGGAGCGGCCGCCGGAGGGTGACGAGGTTCGGCTCACGGGCGCCGTCCCGGGGACGGACTACGAGCAGGTCCTCACCTCGCGGTTCCGCCTCCGACCCGTCCCCCCCCGCCCATGAACCCTCCCGCTGCGCCATGGTGAGAGGGTCTCCGGGGACCGCCGCCCTCGGGGTCGCCCTCCTGCTGGCCCTGTGCCTCGCGGCGGCGGCCGGGCGCGCCGCCGTGCCGGCCCCTGCGGCCGAGGCCGCTCGGTACTTCACCCCCCAGGAGATCCTCCGCGGCCGGGCCTACACCCGGGGACGGGAAGTCCTGGCGCTGGCGGGTCTGGGCCTGCGGCTCGCCGCCCTGGCCATCCTGGTCTTCACGCCGCTCTCCGCCGCGCTGCGGGACGCGGCCCTGGCTTGGGGGAGGCGTCCGTGGGCGGCCGGCCTCCTGTACGGCGCCCTCGTCCTCGCCCTGCTCCTGGCGGCCCGCTTTCCGCTGGCCCTCTACGACGGCTTCCTGCGGGAGCGGACGTGGGGGCTCGGCACCCAGTCGTTCGCGGCGTGGCTGGCGGACTACGCCAAGGGCGCTCTCCTCTTGGCGGCCATCGTCCTGCCGGCGGCCTCCGGGCTGTGGGGGCTCATGCGCGCGGCTCCGCGAGGCTGGCCGTGGGTCGCCGGCGCGGCCACCGCGCTGCTCGCCGCGGCCCTGACGTTTCTCGCGCCCGTCGTGATCGACCCCCTGTTTCACAGCTTTCGGCCCCTGCAGGACCCGGCGCTGGAGCGGGACGTGCGGGCCCTGGCCGCCAGGGCCGGCCTCCCCGTGGACCAGGTCCTCGAGGCCGACGCCAGCCGCCGCACCACCAAGACCAACGCCTACTTCACCGGCCTCGGCGGGACCAGGCGGATCGTCCTCTACGACACGCTGGTGCGCACGGCCCCGCCGGACGAGGTCCGGATGGTCGTGGCGCACGAGATGGGCCACTGGCGCCACCACCACATCTGGAAAGGGATCGGCCTGGGCGCGGCGGCGGGATTCCTGGCCTGGGGGATCGCCGCATGGGTGCTGCGCTGGGCGGCGGCGCGGCCCGCCTTCCGGCTGGCCGGGCCGGACGACCTGGCGGGGCTCGCCCTCATCGTCCTGGTGCTGGTGGTCCTGGATGCGGCCACGCTGCCCCTCCAGAACGCCGTCTCGCGCGCCTTCGAACGCGAGGCGGACCGGACCTCCCTGGAACTCACCGGCGACCCGGCGGCCTTCATCCGGGGGGAGGTCACCCTGGCCCGCACCAACCTGGCGGAGGTGGCGCCGCCCCGGCCGATGGTGTGGCTCCTCTACACCCACCCGCCGGTGCTGGAGCGCATCGCCGCCGCGGAGGCCTACGCGCGGCGGGGTGCTGAGAGGGTGCGGGGGCGGTAGACGCGGCGGCCCCCGTCCGCTATGCTCACAGCGCCTCGGGCCGCAGGAACCCGGGGCCGGGAACTCCGGCGCCAGGCTGAGGGGGAAGGCTAGGGGGCGGGGGCGGCCCGGCGGGCGACGCGCGATGAAGTGGATGAAGGCGATGATGCTGGCGCTGGGGATGGCGCTGGTCACGGCGGCGCTGGCGGAGGGCCTGGCGTTGGCCGGGCCCTCCCTGGGCATCGAGGCGTGGATGGGGACCGCCATCGGCGTGATCGCCGGCGCCTCGTTTGCGGCCGGCGTGCTGTGGGGCGCGCTGGCGCGGCCGGCGCCCGTCCCGGTGGCGGAGTCGGGGAGGTTCCAGCGGCTGGGGACCCGCCTGGCGAAAGGCGAGCGCGGCCCCGACGGGAAGGCCCTGCCCCTGACCGCCCGAAGCGCCGTGGCCATGACGGATGCGGACCGCATGCGGTACCTGCCCGGCTCCGCCCTCACGTACCTGCGGCCGGCGGCCGAGGTGCTGGAGGGGGGGCGGTCCACCGCCTGGGAGGCCCACTACTTCTCGCAGCAAGGGCGCAGGATCCTCCGCCTCCAGGTGACGCGGGACGCCCAAGACGTTACCGCCTACCGGGTGACGTCCGAGGTGGAGGATGTAGGGCGCTGGCTGGAGCACATGGCGCCGGACAAGCAGGAGGCCGCCTGGGAGGCCCTGCTCCTCCGCAACCTCGAGGTGCCTTCGGGGTATGCCGACTCGGCGGCCGTGGCGGAGGTCCTCACCTTCGCCGGCAAGGAGCCGGCCGCCGCCCCCCCCTCCCGCCGCATCCGGTCCATGACCGTGAGCGTGGCGCGGCCCACGCTGGAGTGGGCCCCCACCGTCTTCTGGATCGTCGAGGCCGAGGAGGACAAGCGCCGGATCCGCTACTACTGCGACATCCTCACCGCCGAGGTGCAGCGCAGCGAGCGGCTCGCCTGAGCGCCCGCCGCGGGCCCCCGAGGTCGGGCGCCCGCGGCGCCCGCCCGGGCGCGCGGCGGCTTCCGGTTCGCGGTTCCCTGTTCCCGGTTGCTGCGGACAGGGCCGACCTCGACGCTTCCCCAACCGGGAACCGAGAACAAAGAACCGGAAACCTGGGCAACGAGAGACGATGGCTCTGTACGAGGTGGACGGCAAGCGGCCTCGGATCGACGCCTCCGCGTTCGTGCACCCGGAGGCCACGATCATGGGCGACGTGACCATCGGCGCCGGCTGCTACATCGGCCCCGGGGCCCGGCTGCGGGGGGACTGGGGGCGCATCGTCGTGGGCGACGGATCCAACGTGCAGGAGAACGTGGTGATCCACGTCCGGCAAAACGACGGGGCCTACCTGGGCGAGGCCAGCCACATCAGTCATTCGTCCGTCATCCACAACTGCCGGCTGGATCGCCACGTGTTCGTGAGCATCGGCGCCATCATCCTGGATTACGCGGAGATCGGGGCCGACTGCATGATCGCGGCGGGCGCCGTGGTCCTCACCGGGATGAAGGTGCCCCCGGGGAAGCTGGTGATCGGCGTCCCGGCCAGGGTGGTGGGCGATGTCACCGAGGACCTCCGGAAGGAGTGCCGGGAGGGGACGCGCCTCTACCAGACCATCCCGGACTGGTACCACCGCACCCTGAAGCGGCTGGACTGACGTTTATCCTTGACCGGGGGCGAGCCCCACGACTACCTAATGGGACGCCGAAGAACTCTCCGTTGCCCCGGCTGCTCAAAAAGGTCCAGATGCAAGGCGGCGCGCGCAGCGCGGGGTACCCACGAAAGTGGGTCGGAGGCGTACTTGGTCCGTACGTCGCAGCGCCGCGCCAGCGCGCCAACGCCCCACCCGCTGCCGTTCCGCCGGCAGCGGGAAAAGCCGTCGGGCCTTTTTCAGCAGCCGGCTAAGACCCCGCGTCCGCCTCGCCCGTTGCCCCCGTCCCACCGCCAGGAGGAGCCATGGCATCCACGGCGTCGTCCGCGTTCGTGATCCGCGGCCGGATCCCCCCCCCGCCCACCGAGGCGGTAGCGGCCTTCCGCGCCCTCAGCCCCACCACCCTGTGCGACATCCTCACGCGGGACGCCGTGATGGACCACGGTATCCGCCCGCTGTGGCCGGGCGCGCCCCGCGTGGCGGGGCCGGCCTTCACGGTCCGCTGCCCGGCCGGCGACAACCTCATGGTCCACGCCGCCATCCACCGGGCCGAACCGGGGGACATCCTGGTGATCCAGGCCGGCGACGAGGACTTCGCGCTCGCCGGGGGCAACGTGTGCGCCTGGGCCCAGCGCCGCGGCGTGGCCGCCTTCGTGGCCGACGGGGTGGTGCGGGACCTGGCGGAGGTGCGGGAGCGGGCCTTCCCGGTCTTCGCCCGTGGCGTGATCCCGATCCCCGGCGCCAAGGAGGGCCCGGGGGAGATCAACGGGCCGGTGCGGTGCGGCGGGACGGCCGTGCAGCCGGGGGACATCGTGGTGGCGGACGAGGAGGGGATCGTGGTGGTCCCCCGGGCCCGCGCCGCGGAGGTGCTGGCGAAGGCCCAGGCCAAGGCGGCGGCCGACGCGGCCGAGGACCTGGAGACATGGGGGCGCAAGCATCGGGAGCGCACGGAGGCGATCCTGACGCGAAAAGGCTGCGCCTTCCCGGACTGAAAGCTTGTGAAAAAATCCCCGAGGCTCGAGGGGCCCGGCGCGGGCCGCCTCCGGCCCCCGTCCTCGGCACTGCGCAACCCCGGCATTTCTTTTGACGCCTTCCCCCGCCGGCGGGGGCCCCGGCCAAGCGGATGGGCCGGTGCTCGTGCCTGCGTGCGGAGCCCGGAGGTAGCCCGCGAGAGAGCAGAGGGGGATTGTTTCACAGGTTCTGAGGGGACGCTGAATAACTCTCGATTGTCCAGGCTGCTCAAAAAGGTCCAGGTGCAAGGCGGCGCGCGAGGCGCCGACTGAGGCGTACGCCGGGTACGCCGCAGGGAGCGCGCGAGCGCGCCAACGCCGCAGATGGGCCTTTTTCAGCAGCCACCCGAGGGGGCGGAGAGGAGGGACCCATGGCGCTCAACAAGGGCATCGGCATCACCTACTGCGGGCACTCCACCTTCAAGATCACCTCGGCCAAGGGCAAGGCCGTGGTCATCGACCCCTGGCTCTCCAGCAACCCCGCCTGCCCCGAGGCCCTCAAGAAGACGGACCGCCTGGACCTGATGCTCATCACCCACGGCCACTTCGACCACATCGCCGACGCCGTGGACCTGGGGAAACGGCTGAAGCCCCGCACCCTCGCCGTGTACGAGATCGGCGGATGGCTGGAGGGAAAGGGCGTGCCCAACGTCACCGGGATGGGGCGGGGCGGCACGGTGGAGGTGGAGGGCATCCGCTGCACCCTGGTGCAGGCCTTCCACTCCTCCTCCATCAAAGATGGGGACCAGGTGATCTACGGGGGCGAGCCGTGCGGCTTCGTGATCCAGTTCGAAAACGGCTTCACCGTCTATCACGCGGGCGATACCAACGTGTTCGGCGACATGAAGATCATCGCCGACCTGTACGCGCCGGAACTGGTGATGCTCCCCATCGGCGACCTCTACACCATGGCCCCCAAGGAGGCGGCGTACGCCTGCAAGCTGCTGGCCCCCAAGTGGGTCATCCCCATCCATTACGCCACCTTCCCCGTCCTGACGGGTCGCCCGGAGCATCTGCGGGACCTCACGAAGGACCAGCGGGGGCTCGAGGTCGTCGCCCTCAAGCCGGGCGAAACGCTCACCTGACAGGCCGCCGGAAGGGCTCCTTTCGCGCAGGCTGCTCAAAAGGGTCCAGGTGCAAGGCGGCGCGCGGTGCGAGGCGCGAGGCGTACTGGGGCGTACGTCGCAGCGCCGCGCGAGCGCGCCAACGCCGCAGATGGGCCCTTTTCAGCAGCCTGCGAAGTTGTCAGGGCATCGGGTGCGGCCTATAATCGGGCTGATGGGCGCTCGCCCAGCACTCTGGAGGTGACTCCCCGGAGAGGTGCGTCGCGCATGGTAACGAAGAAGGACCCGAGGCCCGAGATCTTCATGCCCGGGTGGGATGACCCGGAGCACGTGTCCCTGGGGCGCAACGCCGAGGGGGCCGTGGAGCTGCAGTTCGACGGCCAGTGCGAGGGGTGCCGGGAATCGTACCCGAACATGCTGTCCACCATCGACCTCATCGCGAGAAAAGGGGGGCTCTCCAAACCGGAAGCCACGGCGTTCTTCCTCGGCTTCGCCACGGGGGTGGACAGCATGCGCCGATACCACCGCTTGGGCGACTTCCTGGACGATGACGAAATCCTCAACGAGTTTTTCGGCGGCAAGCAGCCGGCGGGGCGCTTCCACTAGTCTGCCGATTCGGAAGTCTGCGGACCGATCGTTCCCGTTCCCGCACCCGTGCCCGGGGCGTGACCCAGGAAGCGTCGTCTCCCACGACCAGTGGCGATGGGCCTTCGGCGTCCCGTCGGGCACGGGCACGGATTAGCGAAACGTGTTTCGGGCTCAGGGCGCTCGGAGAGGGAACGTGGCGGGCACGGGGGAGCCGTCGAGGATTCGGGGCGGTCGCGGACGGCGGCGCGCAGCAGCAACGGCCCTGGGCGCGGCCGCGGCGTGTCTTGCCGTCGGCTGTGCCGCGCCGCTCCCGCAGCTCGCCCCGTACACGGTGAACCGGGCCTCCGGCGAATCCATCATTCTGGCCCGGGTCCAGATCCCCGAGGCGCTCTCGGGCGTGGCCGGTCCGGTGGAACGGGATGCGGTGCGGGTGACGATCCAGGCCGAAGGCAGGCAGGACGTGCGGCCCACGCCCCTCTCGCCGGCCGGCTACCTGCTGGCCAGCCTGCCCCCGGGACGGTATCGGCTGACCGGCTGGGAGTCGCGGGCGGGCCGAGCCACGCGCTTCGGCCCGTTGGACGTCCCCTTCGAGGTCCCCCTGCCTGATCGGTCCTACTACCTCGGCACCCTCTCGCTGCTCCCCCAGACCACCGAGCGCTACCGCCTCCAGGTGGACGATCGGTTCGACGAGGCCATGCGCCACCTGGCGGCCGAGCAGCCCCGCCTCAGCGGCGCGTACGAGCGCCGCCTCCTCACCGCCCCCACCCGCTAGACGCCGGACGTTCCACGCCCGATGCCTTAGTCCCCTTGGTCAGAAGTTCGCAACTCAATTTCCGTTCGCCCCGAGCTTATCGAAGGGCGGAATCTCGCGCCGTTCGTGCTTCGACAGGCAGCACGAGCGGCAGCGGGTGGGCTGCGACGCACCGGCCAGCCCATTGCGCATGCCGCAATGATGCGGTTTGCCTTCCGCCGCCGAGCATCACGCGGCAAGCGTCCTGCGCTCGGGGCGCTCCAGGGCGGCCAGGAGGGCCTCGACGCGGGCGGCCTCGGCCGGGGCCAGCGGCTCGGCGCCGAAGCGGACCCGGTAGTACAGGCGCGTGATCTCCTCGGCCGGGGCCAGGGGCGCCCCGCCGCCCTCCGCCGCCCGGCGGGCCAACTCGAGGGGCGTCTCTCCGGGGGCGGGGACGAAGCCGCGCCGGGCCAGCGCGCGCTGCAGGCGGGCCTGAAAGCGGACGTTGTCCCCGCGCCGACGCCCCGCCCCCGCCCCGACGCCCCGCCGGCCCAGGAGGCACGCGGCCGCAGCGATCAGCACGGCTGCGGCCACGACCCAACGCCCCGCCCCCGCCCCGCCCCCGCCCCGCCGGGTCAGCCGGCCCAGGGCGGAGCCCGCGCCTTCGCGCAGCCGGCCCGTCTGCTGCCGCAGGAGCTGCGCCGCCTGGAGCTGGTCCTGCAGGCTGTAGTCCACCACGTAGCGCGTCCACCGGGTGCGCAGAAAATCCAGGTACCGCGCGAGCCGGCCGGCGCCGTATCCCTGCGCCGCCTCGAACTCCGCGCGGGGCGACGGGTCGAAGGTGAGCCAGCCGGCCCCGGGGATGAAGGCCTCCACCCACGCGTGGGCGTCCCGCTGGCGCACCGTGAAGTAGCGGCCGAACTCGTTCCACTCGCCGGACTGGAAGCCGTTCACCACGCGGGCAGGCACGCCCTCCAGGCGCAGCATGATGGCCATGCTGGCGGCGAAGTACTCGCAGTGCCCGGCCCGTTGCTGGAAGAGGAAGTCCTCCAAGGGATCCAGCCGCCGGTCCCGCTGGAGCGAGAGGGAGTAGCGGTAGCGCCGGCGCAGGGCGGCTTCGATCTGCTGCGCCTTCTCCAGCGGGCCCCGGGCGCCGGCCGCGAGTTCGCGCGCCAGGGCCCCCACGCGGGCGGGGAGCGGGGGCAACTGGAGATAGGGTTCCGCGAGGGCAACCGGGAGGGTGGCCCCGGCAGGCCCCACCCTCCCGGCCGCGCCCTGCGGCGGCTGCGAGTAGGCGGCGTAGTGGAGGCGCGCCGCGGGCCGCTGGGGCAGGAGGACCGCCCCGGTCTCGTCGGCCTGCAGGCTCGGCATGGGGCCGCTCACGGCCAGCACGCCCGGCGCGGCGAAGAGGACATCGCTCCCCACGGGCTCCAGGTCCACCTCCTGTCGCAGCAAAGGGCGGCCGGGATCCGGGCGTCGGAGGACGAACGTTCCATCGAGGCGGCGCGGCAGCGGCCGGCGCCACCCCACCGCCGCCGTCCAGGTGGTGCCATCGAAGCGGTCGAGGGCCAGGCCCCGCCAGCGCAACCCCTCGGGCGGCGGCGCGCCCTCCCGGTGGTCCGGCAGGTACACGCGCATCACCGTCGTGGCGTCCGTTTGGATCGTCCCGAAGGCCCCCAGCTCCACCCGATCGGTGAAGCCGGTGGCCATGCCTGCCGCCCGCGCCTGCAGGGGCAGGAAGGCGCGCCCCACGCGGGGCAGGATGAAGAAGATGGCCCCGGTCAGGGCCAGGGCCGCGAGGCTGAGGACGAGGCTGCTGGCGATGAACCCCGGGGTCACGATGCGCGCCGTCTCCAGCATGCCGACGGCCGCCGGGGAGCACTGCTCGGCTTCCTGCCGGAGGTGCAGCAGGGTGAAGGCCCACGTGCCCACCGCGAGGAATCCCACGAAGATGGCAAGGAACTCCACGCTGATGGTCACGGCCGAGGCCGCCACCAGCAAGAAGAAGCTCAAGACGCCTAGCTGGATGGCGTCCCGGGCGGTGCCCCAGGTGGCCAGCTTGTAGAGGAGGAGCAGGACCAGGAGGTGGATGATGCCGTCGAAGAAGGACTCGGCCACGAAGGCGGCATCCACCGCCAGGAACACGAGGAACGCCACCCCGATGGCGGTGACCAGCCGGGGGTCCAGCCGCCTGCGCAGGCGGTCCGCCCACCATGTGGCGGCGATGGCCGCCCCCACGCCGGCGGCGGCGAGGGGCGAGAGGGCATCCGCCAGGACGAGGGCGGCGAAGCCGTCCGCCACCAGGAGGTACGCGGACAGCTTGAAGGCCAGGCCGAAGGGGATGGCCTGCACGGACTACCCTCCGGCCCCCGCCCCGGCGACGGCCGCGCCGACGCCCAGGGCGATCCGCACGTCGGCAACGCCTGCCGGGCCTTCGCCCGGCGGGAGGCTGGCGCGGCCGGCAAGCGGCCGGAACAGGGCCAGGGCTTCCAGGATCAGCCGGAGATGGCGGGGGTGGCTTCCCCAGGGGGTCTCGCCGTCCGGCAGCACGAGCTGCACCTCGGCGCCTAGGCGCACCCAGTGGGCCGCCAACGAGGCCACCAGGGAGATGTCGCGCTCCACGGCGTCCTCGGGGGTGTCCGGCGCCGGGTCCTCCACCACCAGTCGCAGCCGCCGCGTCTCTTCCTCCTCCAGTTCCCGCAGGATCAGGCGCCCCGTGCGGGCCGTACTCTTCCAATGGATGAGGCGAGGGTCATCCCCGTCGCGGAAATCCCGAAGTTCGTGCAGATCGGTCCCCCGCCCCCGGCGGGGCCGCGGCCGCTCGCCGGCCCCCCAGGGGGGCCCCACCACCGGCCCGTCCAGCGGGCGGATGGCCGGCAGGACCAGGATCTCCGTCTGTTCGCGAAGGCGGGTGGCCTTGGTGAAAAGACCGAAGGGGAACCGCGTCCAGACGCGGTAACCGGGGAGCCGGTGCCGCCCCCGGCGGGGCAAGGTCAAGGGATAGGTCCACGCGGTCCCCTCGCCGGGCCCCAGGCGCACCAGGTAGTGGTGCCGCATCTCGCCCGAGGCGGGATCCACCTCCTCCAGGTGCAGCGAGAAGGAGGGGACGCGCCGCTTGCGGTTCGCCAGGGTCAGCGCGAAGTAGGCCGGCTCCCCGGCGTGCACGGCGGCCGGGAGGCCCCGCCGCACCATCAGCCCCCGGTGCGCCTGCTCCGAGAGGAGGCCCGAGATGGTAATGAACCCCAGGAGCATGGCGAAGAGGAGATACAGGAGGTTGTTGCCGGTATTGGTGGCGGCCAGGCCCAAGGCGAAGGCCGCGGCGATGAACCACCAGCCCTGCCGGGTGGGGCGAAGGACGCGCGGGGGTCGAAACCAGCGGAGGGCCCGCAGGGCGCGGCCGCCGAGGCGGGCCCAGGGGCGGAGCGGGCCGGCGGCGGGGCTCATGCGGGAAGGGGCGTCTGCTCCACGAGCATCGCCAGGATGGCCTCGGCGCCGGCCCCCCCATCCCTCCCCTCCCAGCGGCCGCGGGGGATGACGCGGTGGGCGAACACGGGGATGACGAGGCGCTTCACGTCGTCCGGCACGCAGTACTCCCGCCCGTCGAGGTAGGCATGGGCCTGGGCCGCCCGGTACAGGGCCAGGGAGCAGCGGGGGCTCACGCCCAGGGCCAGCGCCTCGCACCGGCGGCTCGCCTCCACCAGGGCCAGCAGGTAGTCCACCAGGGCCTCGTCCACCCGCACCATCTCCACCGTCCGTTGCAGGCGGAGGACATCGGCAGGGGTCAGCACGGGCTCGATCTGGTCCGGCGTGACGGGCCGGTCGCCCCGCAGGATGCGGCGCTCATCCGCCCCGTCCGGGTAGCCGATGCGGAGGCGGAGCAGGAACCGGTCCATCTGGGACTCGGGTAGGGGGTGGGTGCCGTGGTGCTCCAGGGGGTTCTGCGTGGCCAGGACCAGGAACGGTTCGGGCAGCTTGTAGGTGTGATGATCCAGGGAGACCTGGAAGTCGTTCATGGCCTCCAGGAGGCTGGACTGCGTCTTGGGCGTGGTGCGGTTGATCTCGTCCGCCAGGACGACGTTGGCGAAGACGGGGCCCGGGCGGAACTCGAAGCGGGCGTTCTGCTGATCGTAGACCGAGGTCCCCAGGATGTCGGCGGGCAGCAGGTCGCTGGTGAACTGGATGCGCTGGAAGGATCCGCCCACGGCCCGCGCCAGGGCCAGGGCCAGCGTGGTCTTCCCCACGCCCGGCACGTCCTCGATGAGCAGGTGCCCCTTGGCCAGCAAGGCCACCAGGGCGAGCCGCACCGCCTCGGGCTTGCCGATGAGCGCCCGTTCGATGGCGGCCTGGAGTTCCCGGAGAATCTCCGCGTCCCTCACCATAGCCGTCGGGGCCGTCGGAACCGCCCCGTTCCCCCCCACTAAATTTTTTATGCTAACAGCCATGGTTCCCTCCTTCAACCCGTTTCGCGGCCGCGCTGCGCCTTCCTGCCTCTTCCCTGCCCGGCCCCGCGGTCCCCGCAAAAAGCTCGGGCGGGTCGGCCCGGAGGGTCGCCCGCCCGTGAGGGGAGGAGGCAGGGAGCGCCGCGATTATCTCTCGGCGAAGATCTCGACCAGGGCCCGGAAGTCGATCCCATCCGCCAGCCGTTCGGGCAGCACGGGGATCGTGAAGTGTCGCACGGTGTACCCGCACAGGCGGCAGCGCCTGTAGTAGTAGGTGCGCCCCTCGTCCGTCTCGATCTCACCGACCCGTTCCATCTGGCGGTAGCAGCAGGCCTTGGGAGCCGGAGGCGACACGATGCGAATGGGATACGCATTCTCGGGTGGCTTCCGGGTGGTGTATTCCACGATGGTAGCCATGGTGTCTCCAGTGGGGGCCCCCAGGGGGGCACTACACGGAATCCCTCCACCCGGGTGCCCGTTATGCACCGGCTGTGCCACGCAGGCCATGCGCCGGCAGGCCGGGGCCCGGCCGCCTTCGGGCCCGAAGAATCAGGGGGTTCCTTGCGGAGCAGCCTGGGCAAGGCGGGCCGGGGGCGTCGTTCCGGCCCGCATGCGGGCGGGAATCGGCATCGCCCCCGGGCCCGGGGCTGGCCGGATTCAGCCCGCCTTCCGGGGAACGCCCGGCGGCCGGAGGGCTGGGCGGGAGGCCCGCCTGAGCCCGCGGCGGCGCCGAGAGGGCGAGAGTTGCTCAGCGGCGTCGTGGCGTGGCAAGGAGTCCGGTGCGCGTGATAGATTACGGGGCCGGCAAAGAAGTCCGGCGTAAAGAGGAGGGTGCGTCGATGGCGACGGTCGTCCTGTACACGCTAGACGGGTGACCCAGCTGCGCCGAGGCGAAGGGGTTCCTTTCGCGGCGGGGGATCGCATTCGAGGGACGTGGGATCGATGCGGCCACGGCCGGCCGCGGGGCCACGCTGAACCTCCTACGGCCGGCGCGCCGCTTCTTCATCAAGGGGCGGGGGGAACACCTGGTCCTGGAACGGGGGGCCCCTGGCGTCACCGATGAGGAGTTGCTGCGTCACTTCGTCCACCAGGACGGCCTGATGCGCGTACCCGTGCTGCTGGCCGGGGAGGTGGCCGTGCGCGGGTTCCACCCGGACCTGTACCGGCAGGCCCTGGCCGCCACCGGGTCGCCCGAGGCCTGAGGCCGATGGGGATGCTGGTGCTGGTACGGGCCACAGCGGACTTCCGGGCGCGGCGCGAACGCGCCGCCCGGGAGTTGCCGAAGGGCATGTTGGTGGAGACGTGGCGGGACGTGTTCCTGCCGGACCTCTTTTGGATGGGCGAAGAGACCAAGGCCGCGCTGGACGCCGGCGGGGCGGCCTCCCTACCCGCAGTGGCCCGCGTGGACGAAGAGGCGGTGCCCATCTGGCGGGGGACGGTGGAGGATGCCGAGTCGCTCCCTCCGCCTCGTTCGATCCGGACCCGCACGCTGGCCGGCCACGGCATTGCCGTGGCCTGGGTGCAGTCGCTCAAGGCCGGCGCGCGGCTCCCGCACGAGCCGACGGGGCCGGAGGACGCGTTCTTCTACCTGATGCGCATGGGCGGGTCGCCCAACCATCTGTGGCGACTCTTCCGCTCCCGGGCCGACGCCCAACACCACTTCACCCGCGCACTGCCGGCGGATGCCGCGGCAGCCGTGTGGGCCGAAACCCTTCCCCACGAGGATTACGGCGCCCTCCTGCGGTCCTTCAATCCGGACGCTCCCATCGCTCAGCTCGTGGGCGGTTAGCAGGCCGCTGAGAGGGGCCCGGCAATCCTTCCGGCGGCCGGTGGGCTGCGACGTACGGCCGCAGGACGGGTTTTCCAGGAGGCCTCGAGAACGGGGCGCGACGATCCGCGCGTCAGGGGGGCACGGAAGCCGCGCTCCGGGGGCTGCTCGAGGGGTTGGCTGGATTGGGCCGGGCCAACGGCACCCGGGACATCGGGCGGGGGCGGCGCCCGGATTGAAGGACCGAAGGAAGGCGCTCCGGTCGTCGTGGGTGAGGGCTTCGGCGTGGGCGCGGCCCGCCGGGACGCCGCCGGCGCGCGACGGGCCGGCCGAAGGGGCTCGGCAGGGGCAGGGGCCTACGGCTTCAAGAGGACCTTGAGGGCGTTCTCCTCTTTCCGGTCGAAGATCTGGTAGCCCGCCGGGGCCTCGGCCAGGGGCAGCCGGTGGGTGATGAGGCGGGCCGGGTCGAGGCGGCCCGTGGCCAGGAGCGGCATGAGCTGCGAGATATAGGCGCGGGCCGGGCAGGTGCCGATGCGGAAGGTCACCCCCTTCACGAAGGCCTGGCCGATGGGGAACGGGTAGGCCTCCTCCGCGTACACGCCCACCACGGAAACCGTGCCGCCAGGGCGCACCGCCTGGAGGGCCAGGGCCAGGGCAGACTCGTGGCCCACGGCCTCCAGCGCCACGTCGGCGCCGCGGCCGGCCGTGCGCTCCCGGATGGCGGCGAGGGGATCGCCCCGTCCGGCGTCGATGGGCACCGCCCCTAGCTCCTTGGCCATGGCCAGGCGGTACGGCACGCGATCTACCACCAGCACCTCCGCCGGCCCGAAGAGCTGGGCCGCCATGAGGGCGCACAGCCCCACGGGCCCGCAGCCGAAGAGGGCCACGGTGTTCCCGGGACGGATGCCACCGTTCTCGGCGCAGAAGTAGCCCGTGGGGAGGATGTCCGCCAGGAAGATCATCTGGTCGTCCCCGAGGCCCGGCGCGAACGGCTCCAGCATGGCCCCCGCGAAGGGGACGCGGATATATTCGGCCTGGGCCCCCGGGAAGCTGCCCCGCCGCTTGCCCATCCCG
>DASPOZ010000158.1:0-2531 GCA_035625755.1 Candidatus Sulfotelmatobacter sp. | reverse complement strand
AGCATGTGGGTGGCGCGGCGCACCACCACGGCGTCGCGGTGCTGGAGTTGGAAGCCGATCTGCCCGTCCAGGGTGAGGGAGACCTCCTCGCTGGCCGAGCCCTGCACGATCTCGACGGTCACGTCGTCGGGGACGACCAGGGGGCGGTTGGTGAGGGTGTGGGGGCAGATGGGCGTGAGGACCAGGGCGGCCAGGGTGGGATACAGGATGGGGCCGCCAGCCGCCAGGCAGTAGGCGGTGGAGCCGGTGGGCGTGGAGACGATGAGGCCGTCGGCCCGGTAAGTGGTGACGTACTCGCCGTTGATGGAGGTCTCCAGGTCGATGATGCGCGACATGGCCCCCTTGTTGATCACCGCGTCGTTGAGGCACACGTACTCCGCCACGCGGTGCCCGCCCCGCTCCACGCCGCAGGTGAGCATCAGGCGGCGGGTGGGCCGCGCGTCCCCGTCCAACACGGCACGCAGGACCGGATACAGCTCGTCCAGGGGAATCTCGGCCAGGAAGCCCAGGCCGCCCAGGTTCACCCCCAGCACCGGCACCTCGCGGGGGCCGGCCGTGCGGGCCACGGATAGCAGGGTGCCGTCGCCGCCCAGCACGACCATCAGGTTGGCCTGCTCGGTGAGGCGGTCCCTGGGCACGCCGTCCCCCCGGCCCAGCAGGGCGGCCGTCTCCTCGTCGATCAGGGCGCGGCACCCCCGCTCCACCAGCCACGCGATCAGGCCCCGCACCACCTCTGCGGCCTCGGGGCGCCTCGGCTTCGTGGCGATCCCCACCGTCTTCATGCGCGATCTTCCTTCGCCTGTGCGGCCGCCGCCGCTGCGGCGGGCGGGGCCAGGCACGCGTCCACCATCTCGCTCCACTCCGCCCCGGACTCCTCCCGCACCTGCGAACCTCGAACGTCGAACATCGAACGTTGAACATCGAACGTTGAACGTTGGACGAGGTGTATCAGGAACTCCCGGTTTCCCTTCGGCCCCAGGATCGGCGACGGGATGACGGCTCGCGGCGCGAGCCCGGCCGCGCGGGCCACCTCGCCCATCCGCAGCAGCACGGCCCGGTGCTTTTCCGGATCGCGCACCACCCCGCCCTTCCCCACCTGTCCCTTCCCCACCTCGAACTGGGGTTTCACCAGGGCCACCACCTCGCGGGGCGAGTCCAGCAGGCCGGCCACCACCGGCAGGACCAGGGCCAGGGAGATGAACGACACGTCGATGGTCGCCAGGTCCGGCGCCCCCGGTGGTTGGGGCGGCGCGAGATGGTCCAGCGCCGCGCGCGTGAGGGAGCGCACGTTGGTCCGTTCCAGCACCACCACGCGGGGATCGCGGCGCAGGCGCAGGTCGAGCTGGCCGAAGCCCACGTCCACCGCAAACACGCGGGCGGCCCCGGCCTGCAGCAGGCAGTCGGTGAAGCCCCCGGTGGAGGCCCCCACGTCCACCGCCACGCGCCCCGCGGGGCGCACCTCGAAGGCGTCCAGCGCCGCCTGCAGCTTGATCCCGCCCCGGCTCACGAAGGGCAGCGGCGCCAGCACCTCCACGGCGGCGCCATCGGGCACGACGGCCCCCGGCTTGTCCGCCCGCCGCCCATCCACGTGCACGCGCCCCGCCAGGATCAGGGCGCGGGCGCGCTCGCGGCTCTCGGCCAGCCCCCGCTCGAACACCAGCGCGTCCAGCCGCGCCTTCGCGGGGCGCCGCTCCGCCGGCGCGCGCCGACCCGCCCCCTCCCGCGCCCTCGCCACCGCAATCACGCCAGAACCATCCCCCCAACCCAGCACTTCACCCGTCCGGCCTCACCCTGCGAACCGTCGAATCCCTTTCGCCCTACTAGGATGCTAGCCAACTCGTCCTCGCCCAGGCTGCTCAAAAAGGTCCAGATGCAAGGCGGCGCGCGAAGGGCCGAGTGAGGCGTACACCGCGTACGCCGCAGCGAGCGCGCGAGCGCGCCAACGCCGCAGATGGGCCTTTTTCAGCAGCCTGTCAATTCCGTCGCGACCCGATGAAGTCGGCCACCGCCGCCAGCGCCCAGGCCTTCTCGCCGAAGGCCGCCAGGGCGCCCTTCGCCTCGGCGATGAGGCGGGCCGCCTCGCGGCGCGAGGCCTCGATGCCCATGAGCGCCGGGTAGGTGGCCTTCTGCTTCTTCAGGTCGCTCTTCGCCGGCTTCCCCAGCTCCTCGGTGGCGCCCTCCAGGTCCAGGATGTCATCCACCACCTGGAAGGCCAGGCCCACGCGCTCGCCGTACACGGTGAGCGCGTCCAGGGCGGCGCCCGTGGCCCCGCCCAGGATGGCGCCCACGCGCACGGAGGCGCGGATGAGCGCGCCCGTCTTGTGCGTGTGGAGGTAGCGGAGCGTCTCCAGGTCGATCTCGCGGTGCTCGCTCAGGATGTCCACCACCTGGCCGCCCACCATGCCGCGGCTGCCGGCCGCCTCGGCCACCTCGCACACCACCTGCACGCGGCGCTCCGCCGGCACCCCGGGCATGGCCGCGGGGTCCGCCAGCACGCGGAAGGCGCAGGTGAGGAGGGCGTCGCCGGCCAG
>DASPOZ010000157.1:0-2611 GCA_035625755.1 Candidatus Sulfotelmatobacter sp. | reverse complement strand
AGCAGACAGGCGGGCGCGCATGAAGCCCGCCCCTCCCCCCAGCGCCGCCCATCTGGTGTGGGGCCGGGGACAGCGGTCGGCGGTCGGCGGTCGGCGGTCCTCTCATGGCCATCGTCGTCCTGGGCCTGAACCACAAGACCGCGCCGGTGGAGGTGCGCGAGCGGCTCCACATCGCCGAGAAGGACCTGCCGGACTCCCTGGATCGCTTGGGTGCCCTCCCGGAGACCATCGAGGGCGTCATCCTCTCCACCTGCAACCGCGTCGAGATCTATTCCGTGGTGGCCGACGGGCCGGCCGCCCGCGGCCCCCTCCAGGGTTTCCTGGCTGCGGAGCGGGTCGTCCCGGTGGAGGCGTTCGCCGAGGCCTGCTACCTGCATCAGGACCAGGAGGCGGTGCGCCACGCCTTCCGCGTGGCCAGCAGCCTCGACTCGCTGGTGGTGGGCGAGGGGCAGATCCTGGCCCAGGTGAAGGCGGCCTACGCCGCCGCCGCCCGGCAGGGGGCCACGGGCCCCATCCTGAACGCCCTCATGGAACGGACGCTGCACGTGGCCAAACAGGTGCGCACCGAAACGGGGATCGGCAGCGTCCCCGTCTCCGTGGCCTCGGTGGCGGTGGACCTGGCCCGGCGTATCTTCAGCGATCTGGCCGGGCGCACCGTGATGATCCTGGGGGCCGGGGAGATGGCCGAACTGGCCCTCACCCACCTCAAGGACGAGGGGATCCAGACCATCCTGGTGGCCAACCGCAACCACGAGCGGGCGGTGGAGCTGGCCGGCCGCGTGGGGGGCCGCGCCATCAAGTTCGACCATGCCCGGGACGTAATGGTGGATACGGACATCGTCCTCAGCTCCACCGCGGCCCCCCATGTGATCCTCGGCCCCGACGACATGACGGAGGTGGTCCGCCGGCGCCACTACCGTCCCATCTTCCTCATCGACATCGCGGTGCCCCGGGACATCGACCCCCGGGTGAACGACCTGGACAACGTGTACCTGTACGATATCGACGATCTCGAGGCGGAGGTGGCGGCGAACCTGTCCAGCCGCGAGCGCGAGGCGGTGCGGGCCGAGGCCATCGTGGACCGCGAGGTGGTACAGTTCATGCGGTGGCTCCAGTCCCTGGACGTGGTCCCCACCATCATCTCGCTGCGGGAGCGGTTCGAGGGCGTCCGGCAGGCCGAGCTGGAGAAAGCCCTGGGGCGCCTGGGGGACCTCCGGGATGACCAGCGCGAGGCGGTGGCGGCCCTGACCGCTTCCATCATCAACAAGCTCCTGCACCAGCCCATGACCGAGCTGAAGCGGCAGGCGTCGTCCCGGGACGGCCACCACTACGCCGCGATCCTGCGCGCCCTGTTCCGGCTGGAGGAGCCGCCAAAAGAATAAGAGCGTTCGGCGGTTCGACCGTTCGACGGTTCGGGAGTTCATGGGCCCGACCGAGTCGTCCCGTCGGCTGACGGGCCGTTGTTCCCAGGCGTTCCCGTGAACCACCGAACAACCGAACCATCGAACCACCGAACCCCGTTGTGGAGTGGCAGGCGCGGATGACGCAACGGCACGAGTTGGTGATCGGGACGAGGGGGAGCGCCCTGGCCCTGGCCCAGTCCGAGTGGGTGGCCGCGGCGATCCGGAGGACCCACCCACACCTCGCCGTGCGCCTGGAGCGCATCCGCACCACGGGCGACCGGCTCAGCGAGGGCCCGCTGGGCCCGGCAGGCGGCAAGGGCCTGTTCGTGAAGGAGATCGAGGAGGCCCTGCTGGACGGCCGGATCGATCTGGCCGTGCACAGCCTGAAGGACGTGCCGGCCGATCTGCCGGCGGGCCTCACCCTGGGTGCCTTTCCCCGGCGGGAGGACCCGCGGGACGTCCTGGTGACCCGCACCGGTGCCCCCCTGGACGCGCTGCCGGAGGGCTGCAGGGTGGGCACCGGCAGCCTGCGCCGGCAGGCCCAGCTCCTGGACCTGCGGCCGGATCTGAAGGTGGTGCCACTCCGGGGGAACGTGGACACGCGCCTGCGGAAGCTGGATGCGGGCGAGGTGGATGCCATCATCCTGGCGGCCGCCGGCCTGCGCCGGCTGGGCCTGGACGCCCGCATCACCGAGTTCCTGCCCCCCGAGCGGTTGGTGCCCGCCATCGGCCAGGGCGCCCTGGCCATCGAGGTGCGGGAGCGCGACCTGGGGAGGGACGTGGGTGCCGCCGCCCGCCACCTCGATCACGCCGAGACCCGCGCGGCCGTGTTGGCCGAGCGGGCGTTCCTCCGGCGCCTGGGCGGCGATTGCCAGACCCCCGTGGCCGCCCACGCCGGCATCGCCGCCGGGCGGCTCGGCCTGCGGGCCGTGGTGGCGTCCACGGATGGGACGCGGGTGGTGCGCGGCGAGACGAACGGGGATGCGGCCCGAGGCGAGGCCCTGGGTGCGGCGCTCGCCGAGGACCTTCTGGCCCGCGGCGGCCGCGCCATCCTGGACGCGCTGCGCGCCTAAAATCCCCCCATCCCCCCTTTGCCAAAGGGGGGCGAGGGGGGATTTCCGGCGGGGGGCGGCCTCGGGGCACAGGCTTGGCGCTCACCCTGAGATTTCCGCTTCTTTAGCTTGGTAGGGGTGGATAGTGTCCACGGA
>DASPOZ010000156.1:0-2030 GCA_035625755.1 Candidatus Sulfotelmatobacter sp. | reverse complement strand
CGCCGGTGGCCAGCAGGATGGGGCAGCGGATCTTCTTCGCGTAGCCCAGCAGGGTCATCTTCTCGGCCAGCTTGTCGAACTGGGCCTCGTCCTGGATGCCGGCCATGTACATGAACACCTGCTTGAAGCGGGGCGATGACTCGTTGAAGATCCAGTTCTTCTGGCCGAAGCACGCGGTGGCCGCTGCGACGGCCTTCACCCGCGGATCGTAGGCGGCGATGCGGGGCGCCCAGAACGACCCCATGCTGATGCCGAAGAGGCCGATCTTGCCCGCGTCCACCTCGGGGCGCTTCACCAGGTGATCGATGAAGGCCTTGCCGGCCTTCTCGTAGTTGTCGTGCGTCACGCGGATCTTCCGGATGTTGCTGATGCCCTGCCCCGGCCCGTCGATGGAGAGGGCGTGCATCCCGCGCGTCAGGAAATGGTTGTTGAACGGGTCCGGGTAGATCTCCTTGGTCTGGTCCATGCCCGGCACGTAGATCACGCAGGGGGCCTTGCGCCGGTCCGGGAGCAGGTGCAGGATGCCCTGGAGCGACTTGCCCTGGAAGGGCACCTCCACCCGCTCGATGGGGTAATCGGCCAGCTTCATGATCTTGTCGTAGGATGCCATGAGACGGCCATGCAGGTAGAGCTTCCGCGGATGATCGTCCTCGAAGATGCAGTGCTGCCCCTCGCGGTACGTCAGGCTGGCCCGCCAGTACATCTCCAGGGCGGTGCGGGTGTGCCGCCGCTTCTCGGCCGCCTGGGCCACGGCGAACTGGTGGTCGGCCTCCTCGCCCAGCAGCTTCGCCGCCATCCGGTAGCTCTTCGCCCCTGCCGGGATGATGCGCTCGTCCCGCTCGAAGTTCTGGACGCGCCCGGTGGTCTTCACGATCCAGTCCAGGATCCACTGCTGCGAATCCCGGCGTCGCACCGACTTGCTCGCCAAAGGCGTCCGCTTCCACATCTGATGATTCATCCGGCCACCTCCTAAAATGATCGAGGTGAAAGTGGCCACGCCCCCTGCGCCGCCTGCCGTCGCCGGCGTTGAGCCGCCTCACCTGCGTGAAGGGCGCTAAGCATGCCACAGAGTAGAGGCACGCGGCAAGGACGTCGTGATACAATGCGAGCGCCTGCGCGGAGAGTCCCCCGGAGGGCACCTTCGCGCAACCATCGTCCCCGATCCGAGGAGCCTCACATGAAGCTGCGCCTGCTTTCCCGCGCGGACGTCGAGCGGCTGCTCACCTGGCCGGAGGCCATTCGCCTGCAGGGCGAGGCCTTCGGCCTCCTCTCGGCCGGCGAGGCGGTGAACCCGGTGAAGACGCTCATCGCCAGCCGCCAGCCCGACGCGGAAGTCCTCTTCATGCCGGCCCTCCTCAAGGGCGGCAGGGGCTTCGGCCTGAAGTACGTCTCGGACTTTCACGGCAACGCCGCCCTGGGCCTCCCCCACCTGCAGGCCCTGGTCCTGCTGCTGGACGGGCAGACGGGCGCACCGGCCGCCATCCTCGAGGGCCGCCATCTGACCAATGTGCGCACCGGCGCCGGCGCCGGCCTGGCCACGCAGCTCCTGGCCCGCAGGGACGCCGCCGTGGTCGCCGTCTTCGGCGCCGGCGAGGTGGCCGGGCCATGCCTGGTGGCCGTCTGCCACGTCCGGCCCGTACGCAAGGTGTGGGTCTGCAGCCGCAGCGAGGCGCGGGCACGCGCCTTCATCGAGCGGATGCGGGCCGAGGGCGCCCCCGTCCCCGCCGACATCGCATTCACCGCGGACCGGCGGCGCGCCGTGGCCGAGGCGGACGTCCTGGTGGTGGGCACCAACGCCAACGCCGCCGTGTTCGACGGGCGCGACCTGCGCCCGGGCACCCACGTGAACTCCCTGGGCAACTCCACGGGCCGCGAGCTGGACGCGGAGACGGTACGGCGGTCCAAGGTGTTCATGGACAGCCGCGACGGGTGCCTGGCCTACTCCCGCGACATCCTGGAACCCATCCGCGAAGGCGCCATCCGCGCGGAGGACCTGTGCGACGAACTGGGGGAGGTGGTGATCGGCAAGA
>DASPOZ010000155.1:0-14286 GCA_035625755.1 Candidatus Sulfotelmatobacter sp. | reverse complement strand
CGAAGGCGCAGAGGGCCATCACCGCCAGGGCGAAGAAATCCCGCAGGTATCCGGCCACGAAGTACAGGGCCAGGCCGAGGATGGCCGGGATCTCCGCCAGCGCGAAGACCACCACGTGGGCGGCGAAGATGGCGTTGAGGTAGGCCTGGGCGTCGCTCCCGGCGGCGCGGTCCCGCACCATGGCCGGGCGCAGCAGCCACGCCCGCATCGCCAGCACCAGCAGGACCAGGCCTACGCCCACCACGTAGAGGGGATAGCGCAGCCAGTCCATCTCGCTGTACGCGCCCCGGCCGGCGGGGATGGCGCCCACCTTCCGCGTGAGCATCACCACCAGCCAGCAGGCCCCCAGCGACGAGAGCATCCCGGCGTAGGTCACCCGCAGGGTCCGGAAGGACGTCTGGAGCCGCGCCTGGTCCCGTTCATCCAACACGGTTCACCCTCGTCCCGCGTCCCGGGTCCCGGGTCCCGCGTCACCGGGGCGGAGGCGGGGGCCGTCGCCGCAGCGGAAGCGCGCCGCGACGGAGGTCAGGTCCAGCTCGTCCAGCGTGTCGACTACCAGGTCGGCCTCGCTCAGCTCGGCCGCCGGGTGCGTGTGGGCCACCCCCACGCACACCATGCCGGCCGCGCGGGCCGCCCGGATCCCCTCCCGCGTGTCCTCGATGGCCAGGCAGGCCGCTGGCGGCAGGCCCAGCCTGTCGGCCGCTACGCGGTACGGCTCCGGGTCCGGCTTGCCGCGGCGGTAGTCCTCGGCCGCCACCAGCGCGGCGAAGCGCTGCCGGATGCCCAGCATGCGCAGGGCGTGGTCCGCCTCGGATGCGGTGGCCCCCGTGGCCAGGGCCAGGGGCAGGCTCACGGGCACGCGGCCCAGGAGCGCCAGGGCATCCGGGAAGGCCTGCACGCGGTCCCGGAACAGCTCCCAGAAGATCCGCTGCTTCTCGGCCACGCCGCGGGCCACCCCCTCCGGCCGTCCCGCCAGGGCACGCTGGAAGGCCTCCCGGTCGGTGAAGGCCACGTAGGTGCGATAGTACTCCTCGGCACTGAGGTCCACGCCGAAGGGGGCCAGGGCGCGCCGGAAGGCCTCCAGGTGCAGCGGCTCGCTGTTCACCAGGACGCCGTCCAGGTCGAACACCAGGGCCTTCATTGTGGAGCAATGAGCAATGAGGAATGAGCAACGAGTAGATTCATCAGCGAGCGATGGGGGCACCTCGTGTGCCCCCGCGCCCGTCCCCGAGTCTCGGTCGGGGGCAGACAAGCTGCCCCCCTACGTAGAGGACCGCCCGGGGCCATGGGGCTTGGCTTCGCAATCCTCTCGGTCATTCCGCAATCCGCATTCCGGAATCCGCAATGGTCACGCGGAGCGTGACCCCGGCGGCTCGATGCCGTAGGCCCGGAGCTTCCGGTGCAGGTTGCTGCGCTCGATGCCCAGCCGCTCCGCCGTGCGCGTGATGTTCCAGCCGCTGGCCTCCAGGTGGCGCAGCAGGAAGGCGCGCTCGAAGCGCGCCCGGCCGTCCTTCAGGGTCACCGCCTCCAGGCCGGGGAGCGCCTGGGCCGCCGCGTCCGCCCCAGGACCCTCCCCCGGCCGCGGGGCCAGGGATGGCTCTAGGTCCCGCGGCTCGATGCGGTTGGCCGGGACCATGATGACCATGCGCTCCATGAGGTTCCTCAGCTCCCGCACGTTCCCCGGCCAGGGGTGCTGCACCAGCCGGTCCATGGCCGCGGCGCCGAGCGTCTTCTCGCGCTTGCCGTACTCGACGCAGTAGCCGGCCAGGAAGTGGCGGGCCAGCACCGGGATGTCCTCCTTGCGCTCGCGCAGGGGCGGGACCTCGAAGGGGATGACGTTGAGCCGGTAGAAGAGGTCCTCGCGGAACGTCCCGGCCTGCATGGCCGCCTCCAGGTCCTTGTTGGAGGCGGCGATCACGCGCACGTCGGCCGTCAGGGTGTCGTTCCCCCCCACCCGCTCGAAGGTCTGCTCCTGGAGGACGCGCAGGACCTTGGCCTGCGTCTTCTGGCTCATGTCCCCCACCTCGTCCAGGAAGATGGTCCCCCCGTCGGCCTGTTCGAACTTGCCCCGGCGCTGGGCCGTGGCCCCCGTGTAGGCGCCCTTCTCGTGCCCGAACAGCTCGCTCTCGATGAGCTCCTCCGGAATGGCGGCGCAGTTCACGGCCACGAAGGGTCGGTCCCGGCGCAGGCTCTGCCGGTGGATGGCCCGGGCGATCAGCTCCTTGCCGGTGCCGTTCTCCCCGCGGATCAGCACGCGGCCGTGCGTGGGGGCCGCGGCGGCGATCTGCTCCCGCAGCCGGCGTATGGCCGGGCTCTCCCCCACCAGCTCCTGCTCGGGCTCCAGGCGCTGGCGCAGCTGCCGGTTCTCCTCCTCCAGCCGGCGGTGCTCCAGGGCGTGGCGCACGGCCAGGAGGGTGCGCTCCATGTCCGGCGGCTTCTCCAGGAAGTCGTAGGCCCCCAGCTTGGTGGCCCGCACCGCGGTCTCGATGGTGCCGTGGCCCGAGATGACGATGACCGGAAGCTGGGGGACCGTGCGCCTCAGGGTCTCCAGGAGTTGCAGGCCGTCCATGCCGGGAAGCCAGATGTCCACCATGGCCAGGTCCGGCACGGCCCGCTGGACGCGCCGAAGCCCCTCCTCGGCGCTGCGGGCGGTCCCCACCTGGTAGCCGGCGTCGCGCAGGATGGCGGCCAGTGCCTCCAACACCGTGGTGTCGTCGTCCACCAGCAGGATCTCTTCCTTCGCCATGACCCCTCAAGGCATCGTTCGTAGTTTGTGGTTTGTCGTCTGTCGTTGTAACTGAACCACAAACGACAAACGAAAGACGACAAACCCGGCGGTCAGCCGGCGGCGGCCGGGCGGTCCGCCGCGGCCAGGGGGAGCTCGATGACCACGCGGGTGCCGCGCGGCCGGTTCTCCTCGGCGCGGATCTGCCCGCCATGCTCGGCCACGATCTGGTATACGATGGCCAGCCCCAGCCCCGTGCCGGATTTTTTGGTGGAGAAATAGGGGAGGAAGAGGCGGTCCCGGTCCTCGGGGGCCACGCCGCGCCCGGTATCGGCCACCTCCAGGGTCACCCGGTCCGTGCCGTTGGGGCCGCGGGTGCGGATGCAGATCTCCCCGTCCCCCTCGATGGCCTCCACGGCGTTGTCCAGCAGGTTCACCAGGGCCCGCTTCATCTGCTCGCCGTCCAGGGCCACGGCGGGCAGGCCCTGATCCAGGTCGGTGGCCAGCTTGATGCGGCGGCCCAGGCCGGCGTAGAGGCTGGCCGCCGTGGCCACCACCTGGTTCAGGTCGCCCGGCTGCGGCGACGAGCTGGGCATGCGGGCGTACCGCGAGAACTCGTTCACCAGGTCCTTCAGGCCGTCCACCTCGCGGATGATGACCCGGGTGGATTCGTCCAACACCGGCCCCAGGTCCGGCGCCCTCTCGCCGGACTTCTTGCGCAGGCGCTGCGCCGCCAGCCGGATGGGCGTGAGGGGGTTCTTGATCTCGTGGGCGATGCGGCGGGCCACCTCGCGCCAGGCCAGGGCGCGCTGGGCGCGGATCAGGTCCGTGACGTCGTCCAGCACCAGGACCGTGCCCAGGTACGCGCCCTCGCGGTCCCGCAGGGGGGTCAGGCTGGCCAGCACGTGCACCGCCAGGCCCGCGTGTTCGAGCTGCACCGCCTCGTTGCGGGCCCCGCGGCGCGCGCGGCTGAGCCCGCCCACCAGGGTGCGGAGAGGGGCCAGCCGTTCGCCGGCGAAGGCGGCCTCCACGGGCCGCCCCAGCAGCGCCTCCGCTTCGAGGCCCAGGATCTTGAGGGTCGCCTGGTTCGCCGTGGCCACCCGCCCCGCCGCGTCCAGGGAGAGCACGCCGGCGGCCAGGTTCTCCAGCACCCCCTCCATGTAGGCGCGGCGCTGGGCCAGCTCCACGTTGGACCGCTGCAGGTCCTGGTTGGCCGAGGTCAGGTCGGCCTTGTGCCGCGCCAGATCGGCCGTCATGCGGTTGAAGGAATCCACCAGGATGCCGATCTCGTCGTCCGCCTTCACGTCCACGCGGAAGTCCAGGCGCCCGGCCGCCACGGCCCGGGTGGCTTCGGCCAGCTGCTGGATGGGCACGGTGATGCCGCGCGCCAGCGCCACCCCCACCCAGATGGCGGCGAAGAGGATGACCAACGTGACCATCAGGAAGAGCATCAGGTAGCTGCCCTTGATGGGGTTCTTGAGCTGCCGCAGCTGGGTGTAGGCCTTGGTGGCGCCGCGCACGGCGCGGGCCTTCTCCAGGAGGCCGTCCGGCAGGGGCAGGGCCACGGCCACGGCCCCCACCACCCGCGCCCGAGGGCCGGGGACCACGATGGGCGCCACGGCGCGGGCCACGTCACCTCCCGGCAGCTCCTCGGAGAAGGCGGTGACCTCGCCGGCCACCGCGCGGGCGAGGGCGGGAGCGCCGGGGGCCAGGGCGGCGGCCCCCCGCGGGGCCTCCGCCCGGGCGATCTCTCGCACGTCGGCGCCCACCACCTGGATGGCCCGGAGCCGGGATTCCCGCAGGCGCCCCTGGAGCAGCGCGCGGACCGCCTCGCGGTCGCGCAGGCCCTCCACCCCACCCTCCCCCAGCCGCTCGGCGAGTTGGCGGGCGACGGCCAGGGCGGTCCCCTGCGCCGTCCTCTCGAAGGTTTCGGCGATCTCCATGGACCGCTGGATCGACTCCTCCACCTGCACCCCGAACCACCGCTCCACCACGGTGGTGATCAGGTTGCTGCCGAAGACGAACACGAGGCCGGCCGGCAGCAGCGCCAGCCCCAGGAAGGTCACCACCAGCTTGACGCGGAACCGGGAGCCCAGGACGTTTTCCCGCCGCTCCAGGTACACCTTGAACAGGGCGCGGAAGACCAGCAGGAACAGAAGGAGGAGCAGGACGATGTTGACGTTGACCAGGGCGATGATGAGGAGGTTGGAGGCGATGGGGGTGGGGAAGCGGAGCTGGTGGATCAGCACCTGGGCGGCCGTCAGGGCGACGGTCAGGCCCAGCACCGTGACGAGGATGATCCGGTTGCGGCGGCGGCGGCGCTCCAGTTCCGCCGCGGTCTTTTCGGCCACGCGCGTTCCCCCGGCGGCGCCGGGCCGGGGGGTCTCACGGGCCCAGCGCGGCGGCCTGCTCCAGGCGGGTCGCGGGCCCCGCGGGCGGCCCGGGACCGATGCCGATGCTCCGGGAGTATACCCAATCGGGTCCTGCCGCCGCAAGGCGGGGCGAGGCCGCCGGGGAAAACAAGAACCCCCGGCGGGGCCGGGGGTTCGGGAATGCCGCGTGTGACGTAGGGGCGGCTAGGGAAGGCCGTAGGCGCCGGCGGCCTCGTCCGCCCCCTCGGCCGCGGCCGGCCGCAGCGGGGCCACCAGCCGCTCGACCACCGAGCGCCGGGCGGCCGCCCGGGCCGTTCGCGCGCGCGGCTGGAGCTGGGCCTGGATCATGGCCACGAGCCGCAGGTGGACCATGTGGCCGGCGCCCTCGGCGATCACGGTGCCCAGCAGCCGCTGCCCCAGGAGGAACAGATCCCCGATCAGGTCGAGGGCCTTGTGGCGCACCAGCTCGTCCGGGAAACGGAGGGGCCCGTTCAGCACCCCCTCTTCCCCGATGAGGATGGCGTTGTCCAGCGAGCCCCCCTTGGCCAGGCCCATGGCCCGCAGGTGGTCCACGTCCCGCAGGAAGCCGTAGGTGCGGGCGGGGGCGATCTCGCGGGGGAAGCTCTCCGGGTTCACGTCCAGCGTCACCGTCTGTTCCCCCAGCGAGGCGGCGCCGAAGCGCATGGTGTAGACTACGCGCAGGTGGTCCGCGGGGACGACCTTCACCGTGCGGCCGTCGAGATCCACCGCCAGGGGCTCGCGGACCTTCACGTAGGTCTTGGGGGCGAGCTGGCGGCGGAGGCCGGCCTTCCGGAGCAGCCGCACGAACGGCAGCGCGCTGCCGTCCATCACGGGGACCTCGGGGCCGGTGAGTTCGACCGCCGCGTTGTCCACCCCCATCCCGGCGAAGGCGGCCATGAGGTGCTCCACCGTCCGCACCTTCACGCCGTTCCGCGCGATGGTGGTGGCGTAGCTCACGTCATCGATATGATCGGGGATGGCCTCCACGGCGGGCTTTCCGGGGAGGTCCGCCCGCCGGAAGACGATACCGGTGTTGGCCGGCGCCGGCCGCAGCGTCATGCACACCTCGGCGCCGGTGTGGATGCCGATGCCGTCACAGCTGACCGTCCGATAAACCGTCCGCTGATGGCCCAATGGCCCCTCCAAGATGACGGATCGTTCAGTGCGTCGCAGCCGTGCTGTGCTAGAAAATCGCCCGGCGGGATCCGCCTCGGCTCAACCGCTGCACCGGAGGCCGCGCCAGGAATTTTCCGGCCGACGGGGCGCTGGCGTGGGGCCGCCGCGGCGTACCCGAGGGCGCCCCACTCGGCGCCCTGCACGGCGCCTTAGATCCTTAGATCTTGTCCGCCTCTGACGGGTTTGATCAGCCTGGAGAAGAGCGAGTTGATCAGCAACTTCGTGGGGCACAAGCAAGGACGAGGCCAACAATGCCAGGTGGACCAACTCGATTTTACACCATATTTTCAATAAGTTAGCGCCTCACTACACCGCGCGGCGCGCATGCTTCCGGAAAGTGTGGCGATTGCGCATCATCATTGTGGCGCCGCTGCATCAGCGGCGGCGCCCGAGGCCGGCCTGTCGGCGGAGAATCCTGTGGACCACTTCGCCGAAGGGGAGGTCCTTCACGGGATCCAGGGCCCGGCCGATGGCGGGATCCTCCGGCCCGAGGCCCGGGCGGCCGGGCGGCCCCGGCCGCGCCCCCGCCCCCCGGTCGGTCGCAAGGGCGGCAGGGCCCCGGGAACCGCCGGGCGCGTCTTCCACCGGCCCGATCCGGAGCCGCACGGACTTGACCGCCGGCCCGTCCAGGTGATCGTTCACATTCCGGATGATGTCCCGCCGCGCCATGCTGAGGCGATGGAGCCAGGCCGAGTCCGTGACGTGCACCAGGAGCGTGCCGCCCTGGAGGCCCACCGGCCGCGCGTGCTCGGCCATCGTGTGGCCCACCACCCGCGGCCACACCCGCAGGATCTCCACCGCCCTGAGCGGGCCCTCCATCCCGATGGCGCGGGCCACATCCAACAGCACCTCGCCCAGGGGCACCGCCCGCCGTCGCCAGGACCTGGGCATCAAGCCCCCTCGGCCCCGGCCCGTCGGCCGGCCGGGCCGCCCCGCCTCTCGTCGATGGCCCGGTTGGCCAGGGCGTCCGCCTCCCCGTTTTCCTCGCGGGGCACATGCCGGATGCTGAACGCGCGGAATCCGCGGGCGAGGGCGGCGGCGCGGGCGTGCAGCACGCGGAGGCGCGGGTGCTTCACGCGGTACTCCCCGCGCATCTGCTTCACCATCAACTCCGAGTCCGAACGGACCTCCACCGCCCCGAACCCGCGGCGCCGCGCCTCGGCCAAGGCCCACAGGAGGGCCTGGTATTCCGCCACGTTGTTGGTGGTCTCCCCCAGGTACCCGCAGTGGACCAGGCGCGGGCCGTCCGGCGCCGCGTCCAGGATGACCCCGATGCCTGCGGGTCCGGGGTTGCCGCGGGCGGCGCCGTCCACGTGGATGCGGACGAGGCCGCCGGCCGGCCCGGCTTCGCGGCGGGCGGCGCCCGCCGGCCGCGCCGCCTCGGCGGCCGGCGCGCCCAGCGCGTCCGCCCCGGCCTCCAGGGCGGCGATTGCCTCGTCCGCCGTGGTCCCTGCGGGCAGCGGGCCCAGCGCCCCTTGGCGCGCGGCCGCGGCCAGGCGCCGCAGCACGGGCCCGTGGCGCCCCGCCGTCATGGGACGGCGGCGTCCGTCCGGACCCCACCCTCGGCGGCGGCGGGGGAAGGCGCGTAGAGGATCCTTTCGCAGTGGGGGCAGGTGATGCGCCGGTCGTTCTGGCGCACCTCGTTGTAGGTCTGGGGCGGCAGGGCCACGAAGCAGCCGGCGCAGGACCCCTCGCGCACGGGGACCACGGCCGTCCCCTCGCGGATCCTCATGAGGCGCGCGTAATTCTGGTAGAGCTCGCGATCCACCCTGCCGGCGACCTGTTTGCGGGCCTTCTGGAGTCCCGCCAGTTCTTCCTGGAACCGGGCGAGGTCCTTTTCCCGCGCCTCCCGGTCGCGGCGGTGGACGGCCTCGGCGGCCCGGAACGCGGCCTCGGCCTCCGCCGTGCGCTTGCCGGCCTGCTCCTGCTCGTCCATCAGTTCCAGGATGCGGGTCTCCAGCCCCGAGATCTTCTCCTTGAGCTGTTCGATCTCCTTGAGGACCGCCGAGTATTCCTGGTTGGTTTTGATCTCGAAGAGGCGGCCCTGCTTCCTTCGCTGATTCCCGGCCTCCTCTTCCAGTTCCCGCTCGCGCTCGCGGCGCTCCTTGGCCGTGGCCCCCGCGGCGGCCTTGGTTTCGTCCCACGCGCCGCGGGCCCGCCCCAGCTCCGCTTCGAGGGCGGCGATCTGCAACGGGATCTGCCGCGCCCCGGCCTCCAGGCGGGCGATGGCCTGATCTATCCGCTGGAGGTCGATGAGTTCCTCGAGGCCGTTCCACATGGACCGCGCAAGCACCTTCCCGGGCGCCGGGGACGCCCTGCGTCTGCCGAAGGGTGGGCCTTGACCGGGCGCCGCGGGGTGAGGCGCCCGGGGACGACGTGGCGTGGTGGGCCCGCCTGGATTCGAACCAGGGACAAACCGCTTATGAGGCGGCCGCTCTGACCAGCTGAGCTACGGGCCCGGACCGGGCCCGGGACGGGGCCGGCGGCGGCCCGTCAAGGCCCGGAACACCTCCGGAGCGGCCAACCGGAGTTGGCAGTATAGCCCGGTTCATTCACCGAACGCAATGCGCCGCGCGTTCGGTCCCGCACACACCAGGGGCTGCGGGACCCCCCGCAGCCCCTGGCCCTCGGCCCACCCTCGGCACGCCCTAGCAGGCTGCTCAAAAAGGTCCAGATGCAAGGCGGCGCGCGAAGGGCCGAATGAGGCGTACACCGGGTACGCCGCAGTGAGCGCCCGAGCGCCCCAACGCCCCAACCGCTGCCGCCGAGGCAGCGGCGAGAGATGTTGGGCCTTTTTCAGCAGCCTGCTAGGCGTCCACGAAGGACTTGAGCTTCTTGCTCCGCGTGGGGTGGCGCAGCTTGCGGAGCGCCTTGGCCTCGATCTGGCGGATGCGCTCCCGGGTGACGTCGAACTGCTGGCCCACCTCTTCCAGGGTGTGGTCGTGGCCGTCGCCGATGCCGAAGCGCAGCTCCAGGACCCGCTTCTCGCGTGGGGTCAGGGTCTCCAGCACCTCCCGAGTCTGGGCGCCGAGGTTCGTGCCGATGACGGCCTCCAGGGGCGAGACCACCCCCTTGTCCTCGATGAAATCGCCCAGATGGGAATCCTCCTCCTCGCCGATGGGGGTCTCCAGCGAGATGGGCTCCTGCGCGATCTTCAGGACCTTCCGCACCTTGTCCACCGGCAGGTCGATCTTCTGGGCGATCTCTTCCGGGGTGGGCTCCCGCCCGTACTCCTGCACCAGGTGCCGCGAGGCCCGGATCAGCTTGTTGATGGTCTCGATCATATGCACCGGGATCCGGATGGTGCGGGCCTGGTCCGCGATGGCGCGGGTGATGGCCTGCCGGATCCACCAGGTGGCGTAGGTGCTGAACTTGTAGCCCCGCTGGTACTCGAACTTGTCCACGGCCCGCATGAGGCCGATGTTGCCCTCCTGGATCAGGTCCAGGAACTGGAGGCCGCGGTTGGTGTACTTCTTGGCGATGCTGATGACCAGGCGGAGGTTGGCCTCCACCATCTCCTTCTTGGCCTGCAGTGCCTTCTGCTCGCCGGCCGTGATCCGGTCGATGAGGGCGCGGACCTCCGCCGGGCTGGCGTCCGCCTCCTGCTCGACCTTCTCGATCTTCCGGGCGGTGTTGCGGATCTTGGCCAGGACCTCCTCGAACTCCTTGGGGGCCAGGCCGGCCTTGCGCCGGATCGTGGTGACGGCGTGCTCGGTCATGGACTCCTGGCCGGCCAGCCGCCGCACATCGGTGAGGCCCAGGCCGGCGGTGCGGGCGGTCTCCCGCAGCTCGCGCTCCCCCTGCTCGATCCGGTCCAGCATGTTCTTCATGCGGCCCACGATCCGGTCCACCACCCGCTGGTTCAGGTTCATGGCGTGGAGCCGCTCGGCCTGGACGTGCCGGCGCCGTTCCAGCTCGGCCTCCAGCTTGGCCCGAGTGGACTGGCTCAGGCCCCGGCGCTGGAGGCGCTTGCGCAGGTCGTCGATCTTGGCCTGCTCGTTGGGCAGCGCGCGCAGGATGGGCGTGAGCTCCGCCACCAGCTCCCGCTCCTTCTGCTCGGAGATCTCGTCGAACTCGCCCAGGGCCACCATGTCCCCCACGCGCAGCTTCTGCTGGAGCAGGCGCTCGCCCAGGAAACCCACCTCGCGGATGGTGATATGGCCGGCGCGGCACACGGCGTCCGCCACCTCCTTGCGCCCCTCCTCGATCCGCTTGGCGATGCGGATCTCGCCCTCGCGGGTGAGGAGCGGGGTCTTCCCCATCTCGCGCAGGTACATGCGCACGGGGTCGTCGGTGCGGCCGAGGGGCGACGGGGTGAGGTCCAGCTCGGCCTCCCCCCGGCCGTCCTCCTCGGAGGCCGGCTGCCCCTGGGCCCGCTTCGCCTTGTCCGGCGCGTCCACCACCTCGATGCCCAGTTCGTCGAAGAGCATCAGGATCTCGTCGATCTTCTCGGGCGAGGTGACCCCCTCCGGCAGGTGGTCGTTCACCTCTTCATAGGTGAGGAAGGTCTTCTTGCGCCCCAGGGCGATCAGGGCCTTCACCTCCTGCATCTTGCGGGGATCGGCCCCGGCCGTCTTGCCCTGGGCGGCCAGCGCCGCCGCGCCGGCGCCCGCCGGGTGCGCGGCCTGCGTCTTCCCGGCCGGCCGCGCGGCGGGCGCCGGCGCCCTTCCCGCCGACCGCTTCCCGGGGGCCGACGCCTTCCCGGCCGGCCGCGCGGCGGCCTTCGCCGCCCGGGGCCGCCGCGCCTCGGCCTGGTGGGCGCGGGTGGCTGCCTTGCTCCCCCGCGCCGTCTTCTTCACCTTCGCCATTCGCCCCTCCTCTGAACGCCCCGTCAGGGTGCATCGCCCGCGCGCCGCCACCCGGGGTGCGCCGCCTTCGCCTGTGCCAGGGTCTCGGGATCGCCCGCCCTGTCCGCGGTCTCCATCTGCTGGCGGATCCGTAACTTCGCCCTGTCGGCCCGCCGCCTCGCGAAGTATCTGAGGAAGTCCGCGAAAATGCGATCCGCCTCCTCGAACTTCCGTTCATCGGCCATCGCCAGCCCGCCCGCGGCGGCCCGGATGGCTTCGTCCTCGTGCCCCACCAGCGCGTGGGTCAGCGCCGGACCCCCCAGCGCCTCACCCTCGCATACCATCTCGAAGACCCGCCGGAGGGTCGGGTCGCTGAAATCGTCCGGGAGGACGACCGCCCGCGTGGCGGGGATTCGCTCGGGCTGCCGGAGCAGCAACTGGAGCAACTCCCCCTCCACGGAGGGGCTCGGCTGCGGGCCGCAGGCCGCCGCGGCCGGAGGCGGCCCGGGCGCCACGGCGCCGCGCCCCGCTACCCGGCGGGCCAGCTCGGCCCGGATGCTGGCCTCGCCGACGCCGAGCCGCTCGGCCAGCTTCTGGGCGTACTTGTCCCGCCGGATGCCGGACCCCATGCGCGCCAGGACCCCGAGCACCGCCTCGCCCGCCTGGACCGCCGCGTCCACGCCCCCTGCCCCCGGCCCCGAGGCCCGGGGCCCGCGCCGGGCGGCCCGCCCGGCGGCGGCCCAGGCGAAGTCCACCACGTCCGCCGTGCGGGCCAGGACTTCCGCCACGCCGTCCCGCCCGCGCTGTGCCACGAGGCCGTCCGGATCCAGCCCCTCCGGCAGCGCCGCCACCTCCACCGCGAGCCCGCGGGCCAGCAGCAGCTCAATCCCGCGCAACGCGGCCTGGAGGCCGGCCCGGTCCGGGTCGAAGGCCAGCACGGCCCGATCCGTGTAGCGCGCCAGCACCTCCACCTGCTGCGCGGTGAGCGCCGTGCCCAGCGCCGCCACCGCGTTGTGGAACCCGCCGCGGTGGAGGCCGATCAGGTCGAAGTAGCCCTCCACCAGGATGGCCCAGCCCTCCTCCCGGATGGCCCGGACCGCCAGGTGGAGGCCGTAGAGGTGCAGCCCCTTCCGGTAGAGCGGCGTCTCCGGCGAATTGATGTACTTCACGTCGTCCGGCCGCAGGGCCCGGCCCCCGAAGGCGATGATCTTGCCGCTGGCGTCCGCGATGGGGATCATGACCCGGTCGCGGAACCGATCGTAGGCGCCCGACCGCGCCATGCTGCCCCCGGGATCGCGCCGGGGCGCGGCGAGCCCCGCCCGCTCCACCTCCTCCGGCCGGTAGCCGGCCCGCACCAGGTGGCGCAGGAGCGCGTCCCACTGGCCCAGGGCGTAGCCCAGCTGGAAGCGCTCGATGGTGCTTGGCTCCAGCCCGCGGCCCTCCAGATACCCCCGGGCCGCGGCCCCCTCGGCCCCGGCCAGGTTCGCGCGGAACTGCTCCGCCGCCAGCCGGTGCATCTCCACCAGGCGCAGGCGCCCCTCCGCATCGCGGTCGCCCCCCCGGGCGGCCGGCACGCGGATCCCCGCCCGGTCCGCCAGGAAGCGCACGGCCTCCGGGAAGGAGAACCGTTCCTGCTCCATCAGGAAGGCGATGGCCGACCCCCCCTTGCCGCACCCGAAGCAGTGGAAGATCTGCCGCTCCGGGTTCACCATGAACGAGGGCGTCTTCTCCGTGTGGAACGGGCAGAGGCCCTTCCAGCGGCTCCCGGCCTGCCGGAGGGGCAGATAGCCCCCGATGAGCTCGACGATGTTGGTGCGGTCCAGTACCTGCTGGATGATCTCGTCCGGGATGCGTCCGGCCATCAGCGCTTCGTCCCCGGCAAAAGCGTTCGACGGTTCGACTGTACGACTGTACGACTGTTCATTTCGACGGAGGGTTTCCGGTAATGTTCGAGGTGCGGCCGTACGGTCGAACGGTCGTACAGTCGTACGCCCTTCCTCGAGGGTCAGGCGGCGGCGCTCCGGCCCTGCAGGGTGACCACGGTGGCCCCGCTGCCCCCTTCAGACTGGTCCGCCAGGACGAAGCCCTCCACCAGCGGGTGCACCTTCAACAGGTCCGCCACCGCCCGCCGCAGCGCCCCCGTGCCCTTGCCGTGCACGATGCGCACGCGCGCGAGGCCACTCAGGAAGGCATCGTCGATGAAGCGCTCCACGCGCGCGCACGCGTCCTCGGCGGTGCAGCCGAGGAGGTTGATCTCGGTCCCGGCGGCGGGGGCCTCCGGCCGCGCCACCGTGGCCGGCGGGCCCTCGGCGGCCCGCCGCGGGGCCTCGCCGGGGGCGGCGGCCAGCCCCGAGGCCGCCACCCATACCCGACCCACGCCGAGTTGGACGAGGACCTTCCCCTCGGGGGTCGGAGGCTCCAGGATCGTCCCGTGCTGGCTGCGGAGGTGAGGCACGACCACGCGGCGCCCGGGCACAAGCTCTTCCGGCGCAAGGCCGGGCGCGTGGGGATCCACCGGGGCATCGGCGGGAGGTTCGGGAAGCGCCGGGAGCCCTGCCACCAGGGCCTCGGCGGCCTTGGGCGCCGAGGGGATGACGTCCGGCGTCGCGCGGGCGGTCCGTCCCCGCAATTCCGCCACGGCCGCGCCGATGCGGCGTCTTCCCTCGGCCAGAATCTCTCGGATGGCCTGTTGCGCCTCCTGGCGATATCGATCGGCCTCCTCGGCCACGGACCGGGCGCGACGTTCCCACTCCGCCCGGGCGCCCCGGGCCTCCTCGGCCTCCGCCGCTGCAGAGCGACGGGCGGCCTCGAGTTCCTCGGCGGCCTCATGGAGGCGTTCGAGATAGGCCCGGAGATGGGGGCGACCCTCTCCAAGAATGGCCTGCGCCCGGCGCACCACAGGCCCCGGCAGGCCTAAACGGGCCGCAATTTCGAGGGCGAAGCTCTTCCCGGGAAGCCCAATCGTTAATCTATACAGGGGACGCAGTGTGTCAAGGTCGAAGTCCACGCTGCCGTTGGCCACCCCGTGGTGGGAGGCGGCAAACGCTTTGATTGCCTCGAGATGCGTGGTAGCCACTGTGGCGGTCCCCCGCGCGGCCAGGGCCTCCAGCACGGCGATCCCCAGCGCCGCGCCCTCCTCCGGGTCCGTGCCGGCGCCCAATTCGTCCAGCAGGACCAGGGCGCTCCCGTCGGCCGCCGCCAGGAT
>DASPOZ010000154.1:0-2650 GCA_035625755.1 Candidatus Sulfotelmatobacter sp. | reverse complement strand
CGGGAGGAGTTGAAGAGACTGCTCACTGATGCCCAGGTGTTTGTTCAGAAATGTCGGCCGGCGTGGAGTGATCGATGGTGGGCAAGCCTGTTTCCCGAGGCAAAGTATGTCGGTTACAAGGATGATGAGGGAGTTCTTCAGTATGTCAAAGATGGGAGTTGGAGCGTGAATCATCTTGGGGAATATGAGAGCGAAGAGGAACTCGTGGTTCTGTATCCGGCCCAGCCGGGAAAGCGCTCAGAAATACGCTTGAAGCTCGAGAAATAGGCATGGCCAAGGGAATGATTCAGGAAATCAAAGGCGCCGAGGCGCTGGTGCGGACTTTGGAGGCGGCCGGCGTCAAGTACCTGTTTGGGCTTTCTGGCACCAGTGTGATCGAGGTGCTGGACGCCCTGGTGGGGCACCCGAAGCTTCAGTACATCACGGGCACGCACGAGGGGCCGGTGGTGGCTATGGCGGATGGGTACGCGCGCGCCTCGGGCGAGGTGGGCGTGGTGAACGTCCACATGTTCCCGGGGACGGCCAACGCGCTGGGCGGCATCTACAACGCCCAGCGCGACCGTGTCCCCATCGTCGTCATGTGCGGTGAACAGGACACGCGGTATTCGGGGCGCGACGGGCACACCGAAACGCCGGACATGGTGGGCCTCACCCGGCAGTTCACCAAGTGGTCCTGGGCGGTGCCGAACGCGGATCGCTTGCCCGAGGCCATCGTCCGCGCCCTGAAGACGGCCGCGGCTCCGCCGCGTGGCCCCGTGTACCTGGCCATCCCCAAGAATGTCCTGCGCGAACCGGTGCGCTCCGCCCTGCCGGACCCCAAGGCCTTCCACGTTGCCCCGCGGACGGATGCCGACCCGGCAGCGGTGGAACGTGCCGCCGATTTGCTTCTTGCTGCGGAACGCCCCGTGATCGTGGCCGGCAGCGGCGTGGTGCCCGCCGGGGCCGTGGCCGCCCTGGTTGAACTGGCGGAGACGCTCGGGGCGGCCGTCGTCTCGGAGCCATACCACGCCTTCATCGGCTTTCCCACCACCCACCCGCTCTACTTCCACGACTTCATGGGCGTGCGCCCACGCAGCAGGCCCTACGGCGATGCCGCCTGCGACGCCGTCTTGGCCGTGGAGTCGCGCGTCTTCATGGAGCAGTTCTACCCCGCCGAACCGGCGATCCCCCCGTCCACCACCCTGATTCACATGCACACGGACCCGTGGGAGATCTCCAAGATCTACCCGGCGGCAGCGGGGCTCGTGGCGGATCCCCGCCTTGGCGTCCAGGCCCTTCTCGGGGCCGTGCGCGGGCGCACGACACCCGAGCGCAAGCGCGCCTGCGAAGCGCGGCGCGAGGCGGTGGCGGCGGCCCGCGCCGCATGGGCACGCGCCGAGGCCGAGCGCGCCTCCCGCGATTGGGACGCAACGCCCATCAAGCATTGGCGTCTCGTGAAGGAGATGAAGGCCGTCCTCGGGGACGACGTGATCCTGGTGAACGAAGCCACCACCGCCAAGACGTACGTGACGGGCCTCTTCGGTCTTCCGAAGCCAGAGGATTACTTCGAACACTCCAGCGCCTTTCTGGGCTGGGGGATCGGGGCGGCGTGCGGCGTGGCCCTGGCCCGTCCGGGCCGCCGCGTGGCCCTGGCCATCGGGGACGGCTGCTTCAACTTCGGCGCCCAGGGGCTGTGGAGCGCGGCGCGCTACCGGCTGCCCATATTCATCATCGTCTTCAATAATCGCGGCTACATCTCCACCAAGTCCCGCCTGCACAACCTGGAGGGCCTCGCCGCCCGGGAGCGGACGTACCTCGGCAGCGACATCATCGACCCGCCCGTGGACTTCGTCCACATGGGCCAGAGTGTGGCCATCCCCGGCCGGCGCGTGGAGCGCCCCGCCGAGCTACGCCCTGCCTTGGAATGGGGCGCCGCCCAGGCCGGCGCCGCCATCGTGGACGTGCTGCTGGACCCGAATGAGACAGGCTGGTACACTCCGCCCATGCCCTGACAGGCTGCTGAAAAAGGCCCATCTGTGGCGTTGGCGCGCTCGCGCACTCGCTGCGACGTACCCGGCGTACGTCTCACTCGGCTCATCGCGCGCCGCCTTGCATCTGGACCTTTTTGAGCAGCCTGGGCGAAACAGAGGTCGCAGCATTCTGGTGAAGACTGATTCCTGGTTGGTGCTCTGTGGTTCCCGCTTCGTAAGGCGGGAGGCGTTAGGCGTTGAGGCGGGGCCCCAAGTGAGAGAGTTAGGTCCAAGGAGAAGCATGCGGTGAAGAACATCTCCGCAACCATGGTGGCGTTGTTGGCCTTGTGGGTTTCCGCCGCCCAGGCGGCGGAGATCAGGGTGCTGAGCGCGGGGGCCGTTGAGCCGGCTTTGGTGGCCCTCGCCGAGGCGTTCCGGAACGACACCGGGCATCAGGTGAACATCACGTTCGCCACGGCGCCGGCCCTGCGCGGGAAGGTGGCCGCGAGTGAAGCAGCCGATATCCTGATCGCCCCGCCCGCGGTCCTGGACGACTTCGTGAAGGCCGGGAAGGTGCTGGCCGAAGACCGCGCTGCCCTCGGACGCGTTGGGGTAGGCGTGGCGGTGCGTGCCGGCGCGCCGGCGCCGGATATCTCCACGCCCGATGCGCTGAAAGAGGCGGTACTGCGCGCCGATTCGCT
>DASPOZ010000153.1:0-2022 GCA_035625755.1 Candidatus Sulfotelmatobacter sp. | reverse complement strand
AGGCGCATGGGACGGTTCCGGTCGGCCTCGGGGAGCGGCTGGCGGCGCTGCGCGCGATCCGCGCCCGGCCCTACGAGGCGCTGCCGGGCCGCACGCCCAATTACTGCTCCGGCTGTCCCCACAACATCTCCACGCGCCTGCTGGACGGGCAGCTCGCCTGGGGGAGCCCGGGCTGCCACTCCTTCGCCTCCATCATCGAGCAGCCGGAACGCCACATCGTGGCCATGACGCAGTTGGGGGGCGAGGGGCTCCCCTGGATCGGCCTGCAGCCCTTCACCGACCGGCGGCACCAGGTGCAGAACGTGGGGGACGGGTCGCTCTTCCACTCCAGCTACCTGAACATCCGCTTCTGCGTGGCGGCGGGGGCCAACATCACCTTCAAGATCCTCTATAACGGATCGGTGGCCAACACCGGCGCCCAGGACCTGGTGGGCGGCAAGCCGATCCCGGAGCTCACGCGGCTCCTGGAGATCGAGGGCGTTCGGCGCATCGCCGTGCTGACCAAGAACCCCAAGGCCTACCGGAACGCCGGCCTGGCCGCCAACGCGCGGGCCTATCCCCTGGAGCGCCAGGCCGAGGTGCTGAAGGACCTGGCCGAGACGGCAGGGGTGACCGTCTATATCTACGACGGCGCGTGCGCCAACGAACGCCGGCGGCGCCAGAAGCGCGGCACGCTGGCCGCCCCGAACCGCTTCGTGATGATCAACCAGGAGGTCTGCGAGGGGTGCGGCCACTGCGGCGCGCTGACCAACTGCATGTCCCTGCACCGGGTCGCCACCGAGTTCGGCGACAAGACGCAGATCCACACCTCCTCGTGCAACCAGGATGAGTCCTGCCTCGGGGGCGACTGCCCCTCCTTCGTGACCGTGGAGACCGCCCCGGGGACGGGCTACCGCCGCCCCTCCACGCCCGCCCTGGAGGCGGACGCCGTGCCGGAGCCCGCCCGCCGCGTGGGGCTGGATCGCCCGTATCACATCTACATGCCCGGCGTGGGCGGCACCGGCGTGATCACCATCAACGCGCTCCTCTGCTACGCCGCGCTGATGGACGGCCTGCGCGTCCTGAGCTACGACCAGACGGGGGCGGCCCAGAAGTGGGGCCCAGTGCTCTCTAGCCTGGTCATCGCCGCGCCCGGCGGCGCGCTGGCGGCCAACAAGGTCGGCCTGGGGCGGGCCGACCTCTACCTCGCCCTGGACCTCCTGGCGGCGGCCAACCGGGTGAACCTGGACCGCTGCGACCCGGCGCGGACGGTGGCGGTGATCAACACCTCCCTCCTGCCCAGCGGCGAGATGGTGCGGGACGTCCATTTCACGCCGCCCGTCGAGGCCATGTGGGAGAGCATCGCCCGCTTCACGCGGGCCGAGCGGAACGTCTCGGTGGACGCCCGCCGGCTCGCCGAGGGACTCTTCGGCGACTACATGGCCACCAATATGTTCGCGCTCGGCGCCGCCTACCAGTCCGGCCTGCTCCCGCTGACGGCGCACAGCCTGGAGGCCGCCATCCGCCTCAACGGCGTCCAGGTGGCCCAGAACCTCCAGGCGTTCCGCTACGGCCGGCTGCACGCCGCCGATCCCGAGAAGGTGCGGGCCCTGGTGGAGCCGCCGCCGGCGCGGCCGGAGGACGAGCGGGCCCGGGCCCTCGCCCGCCTGGCGCGCGGCGACGGGGGCGCCTACGCCTCGCTCCTGGAACGCTGCGCGCACCTGGACGAGGAGTCGCGCCGGATGCTCGCCATCCGCGTGGCGGAACTGATCGACTACCAGGATTCCCGCTACCCCGCCCCGTACGTGGACTTCGTGCTAAAAGCGGCCGCGCGCGAGCGGGCCGCCGCCCCGGGGCGGTGCGAGATCACCCACGCGGTGACCCGCGGCCTGTACAAGCTCATGGCGTCCAAGGATGAGTACGAGGTGGCGCGGCTCCACACCAAGGCGGCGTTCCAGCAGGAGGCGCGGGCGCTCTTCAGCGAGCCGCAGCGGGTCGCCTACAACCTCCACCCGCCGCTCCTGCGCGCCCTGGGCCTCAGCC
>DASPOZ010000152.1:0-3096 GCA_035625755.1 Candidatus Sulfotelmatobacter sp. | reverse complement strand
TGGCCCTCCACCTCGGGTGGGACGACGACGCGGCGGACCGCCCCCGAACCGGCGCGTGGGTGGGATGGGGCTTCGGGCCCATCTCCCTTCCGCGCCGCGGGGGGGTGCTCGGCGGGCATGGCGGCCTGAGGCGCCGCCTCGTCTCCGCTGCCCAAGGGAGGGTGCCCTGGGGGGAGCTCAGCCCGGGCAGGGGGAGGAGGGGGCGGCGGGGCCTTGGCTTCCTGGAAGAAAAGCACGAAGGCCCCCAACACGACGACGAGGGCCGCCGCGATCCCGCCCCAGAGCCAGAGGCTGCGCGGTGTGGGTTTCCGGGGTTCTGCTTGCTCGTCGCCCATGGATCTCCGGCGCGGGTGGTGGGGGTGCACGGGCGAGCTTGCCGACTGGGCAGAAGGTATGGCGGAGAGGGAGGGATTCGAACCCTCGGATGAGTTTTACCCCATCAACCGCTTAGCAGGCGGTTGCCTTCGGCCACTCGGCCACCTCTCCGATGCCTGCACGCAGGGCCCGATCCCCCCGTCTTCGCGGGCCCGTGGTCCTCTTTGCGCCGTGTATTCTAGCGGGTTTCACCGTCGGGCGCCATCCCCAACGCGCCACGCGGCAGACGTAGGACAGGCGCGGCGCGGTGCGCCGCGCCCCGTGTTACGCATTCCCCATCCGGGGATGGCGGAGGGGGCAGGATTCGAACCTGCGACCCTTGCGGGTTGCGGTTTTCAAGACCGCCGCCTTCAACCGCTCGGCCACCCCTCCTTTTCCATTGTCGATTGACGATTGTCGATTTTGGATTTGAGAGCCGCGTCCCGTGCCGCGCGTCACGCCAGGCCGGGCGTGATGCGCTCGAGGCCGCCCATGTAGGGGCGCAGGGGCGCGGGGATCGTGACGCTGCCGTCCGCCTCCTGGCAGTTCTCCACGATGGCGGCCCAGGCGCGGCCCACCGCCACGCCCGACCCGTTCAGCGTGTGGACGAACTCCGTCTTCCCCTTGGGGCCCCGGCGGAACCGGATGCCGGCGCGGCGCGCCTGGAACGCCTCGAAGTTGCTGCAGGACGAGATCTCGCGATAGACGTCCTGGCTGGGGAACCACACCTCCAGGTCGTAGGTCTTGGCGGCGGAGAACCCCAGATCGCCGGTGCACAACACCACCGCCCGGTACGGGAGCCCCAGCCGCTGGAGCACCGCCTCGGCGTCGGCCGTCAGCGACTCCAGCTCCTCGTAGGACCGCTCGGGCTCCACGAATTTCACCAGCTCCACCTTGTTGAACTGGTGCTGCCGGATGAGCCCCCGCGTGTCCTTCCCGTGGGCCCCGGCCTCGCGGCGGAAGCAGGGGGTGAAGGCGGTGTAGCGCCGGGGCAGGGTGGCGCCGTCCAGAATTTCGCCCCGGTGGATGTTGGTCACCGGCACCTCGGCCGTGGGGATCAGGAAGAGATCGTCCTCGGCGGCGCGGAACTGGTCCCCCTCGAACTTGGGGAGCTGGCCCGTGCCCACCATGCTCTCCCGGTTCACCAGGAGGGGAGGGAACCACTCCAGGTACCCGTGGGTGCGGGTGTGCAGGTCCAGCATGAAGTTGATGAGGGCGCGTTCCAGGAGGGCGCCGGCCCCGCGGAGGAGGGGGAAGCGGCTCCCGGCCACCTTGGCGGCCCGCTCCAGGTCCAGGATGCCCAGCGCCTCGCCCACCTCCCAGTGGGGCCGGGGCGGGAAGGCGAACTGTCGCGGGGCCCCCCAGCGGCGCACCTCGGGGTTGTCGGCGCTGTCCCGGCCCGCCGGCACGGACTCGTGGGGCAGGTTGGGGAAGGCCAGGAGCAGCTCCTCGATCTGCGCCTCGGCCTTCTTGAGCTGCGCCTCCAGCTCCTGGATGGCGGGGCCCAGGGCCGCGGCCCGGCGCTTCAGGTCCGCCGCATCCTCGCCCCGGCGCATGGCCTCGCCCACCTGCCTCGAGAGGCCGTTCAGCTCCTGCCGGCGCGCCTCGGTCTCGCCCACGATGCGCCGGCGCTCGGCGTCCGCGGCGGCGAAGGCGCCCAGGTCCGGGGCGGCGCCGCGCGCGGCCAGGCGATCCCGCACCACGGTGAGGTTGTCACGGACGAAGCGGGCATCCAGCACGGCGCGTTCCCCGATGGGGCGCCGCCCTCCGGCCCGACCGGGCGGGGCGGCGGCGTGGCCAGCGTCTGGTGATGGGTGCGGCGGGAACCGGCCCCCGCCGGATGCGCGGGGGCGAAGGGAAGAGGCGTCAGCCCTCGTCGCCCGCGGTGGCGGACCCGGAGCCCGGGGCCTCCGCGGCGCCGCCGTTCGGCTCCTCGTCCTCGGCCAGGCGGGTCACGGCGGCCACGCGGTCGCTTTCCTCGAGCTGCTGCAGGCGCACCCCCTGGGTGTTGCGCCCGATGATCCTCACCTCGCCCACGCGGAGCCGCGTCACCTGGCCCGTCTGCGAGATCATCATCAGGCTGTCCTCGTCCCGCACCTGCATCACGCCCACCACGGGGCCGTTCCTTTCGGTGACGTTGACGTTGATGATCCCCTTGCCGCCGCGGCCCTGGAGGCGGTACTCCTCCAGCTCCGTCCGCTTGCCGTAGCCCCGCTCGGTGACGGTGAGCACGGTGGACCCGGAGGCCACCACCTCCGCGGCGACCACCTCGTCGCCCTCCGCCAGCTCGATGCCGGCCACGCCGCGCGCCTGCCGGCCGACGGCCCGCACGTCCTCCTCGGAGAACCGGATGGCGTTCCCCTGGCGCGTGGCCAGGAACAGCTCGTCGTCGCCGCGCGTCAGGCGGACGGCGATGAGCTCGTCCCCCTCGTCCAGGTTGACGGCGATGATCCCGCCGGAGCGCGGATTCGAGTAGGCCATCAGCTCCGTCTTCTTCACCACGCCCTGCTTGGTGGCCATCACCAGGTATCGCCCCACCTCGAACTGGCGCACCGGAAGGAACGCCGTGATCTTCTCGGCGCCCTCCAGGGTGAGGAAGTTGGCGATGGCCTTGCCCTTCGCCGCGCGGCCGAGCTGCGGGACCTCGTGGACCTTGAGCCAATACACCTTGCCCTGGTTGCTGAAGAGCAGGATATAGGAGTGGGTGGTGGCGACGAAGAGGTGTTCCACGTAGTCCTCCTC
>DASPOZ010000151.1:0-20425 GCA_035625755.1 Candidatus Sulfotelmatobacter sp. | reverse complement strand
GTGCCGGTGATGATCGACGTGGGCACCACCGGCATGGGCGCCGGCCTGCCGGGCGGCCTGGGTGCCCGGATCGAGCACGCCCGGCCGCTGGCCATCGACAACCTGGCCGCCCGCTTCCCCTCGCTGACCATCATCGCCGCCCACCCCGAGAGCTCCCAGAACACGTTGCCCTTGTGGAGGGCGACCGCGGTCATCTCGTCCACCCAGGGCCACCCGGGATGGGCCGCCACGATGGTCAGGTGGGGGAAGTCCGCGGCCAGTTCGTCCAGGGCCAGGGGATGGGCGTGCCGTATCCGGGCCCCCAGGCCGCCGGGAAGGCCCGCCCCCATCCCCGTGGTCCCCACATCGACCATGACCGGCGCCCGGAGCTCGTTGATGGTCTCCCACAACGGGTAGAACCGCCGATCGTCCACGGAGAAGTGGCCCATGATGGGGTGGAAGTGAAAACCCAGCATCTTAAGGTCTCGGATCGCCACCTTCGCCTGCTGGATGGCCACCTCGCCCTTGAAGGGATCCACCGACCCCCACGCCTGGATGATCCTGCCGGGGTGCGCGTCGCGCATGCGGGCGACGTATTCGTTGGTACAGGGCGGCGTGCCCGCCGCCGTCTCGATATCGAAGGCCACCAGCACGGCCTCCACCCCCGCCTGGGTGAAGTCCTGCAGCACCGCCGCCTCGGTCTTCGCCGTCCACGCCCGGTTCCAGTACTTGGCCAGCGCCTCCACGTAGGGGCCCTGCGCCGCGATCCAGGGCTCCGTATTGGGGTAACAGTGCAGATCGATCCTGCGCATGGTCACGTCCCCCTCCCGGGCTTCCCCGAGGTCGCCTCCTGGATCTTCCAAGGATTTGGAAAACTCTCTCTTGCCCAGGCTGCTCAAAAAGGCCCAGGTGCAAGGCGGCGCGCGACGCGCCGACTGAGGCGTACGCCGGGTACGCCGCAGGGCCGCCGCGGCCGCAACGGCGGCAGCGGGAGGTTGTCCGAGCTTGCCAACGCACCGCCCGCTGCCGCCGGGGCAGCGGGGAAATATGTCGGGCCTTTTTCAGCGGCCTGCTAAGCCCGGGGCGCCTGCGCGGCCATCCTCTGGCTCGCCATCTCGCTCAGCGCCTTCTTGGAGACCTTGCCGAAGGTCGAGACGGGGAAGTCGGCGCATATCTCCAGCCGCTCGGGGAGCTTGTGCTTGGCGATCTCCTTGTCGGAGAGGAAGGCCACCAGGTCCTCCAGGCTCAGCCGCGTCCCCGGGCGCAGGACCACGCAGGCGCACATCCGCTCCCCCAGGTTCGGATCCGGCACCGGCACGCACGCCACGTTCTGCACGGCGGGGTGCGAGAGGATCAGGTTCTCCACCTCCTCGGCGCTGATCTTTTCCCCCCCGCGGTTGATCAGGTCCTTCTTGCGCCCCTCGACGATGTAGTTGCCGGAGGGGTGGAGGCGCATCAGGTCGCCCGAGCGGTAGAACCCGTCCGAGCTGAACGCCCGCCGGTTGTACTCCGGCACGCCGAAGTATCCCCGCAGGGTGTACGGGCCCCGGCAGCACAGCTCCCCCACCTCGCCGGGGGCCACCACCCGATCGTTGTCGTCCACCAGGCGGATCTCATCGTCGGGGCAGATGGGCCGCCCCACCGTCCCCATCCGGACCTCCTCCGGGTCGTCCAGCCGCACGAACATCAGGACGCCTTCGGACATGCCGAAGTTCTCCTGCACCGTGACGCTGGGGATGAGGGCCTGGGTCCGGCGCCGCACCTCGGGCTGGAGGCACTGCCCCCCGCTCTGCAGGACCCGCAGGGAAGAGAGATCGTAGTCCCCGATGTGGGGATCGTTGATCCACCGGATCAACAGCGCCGGCACCAGGTGGATGTGGGTGACCCGGTGCCGCTGGATCAGGCGGAAGACGTTCTCCGGGCGCGTATCCGTGTCCAGCACGACCCGCGCGCCCTTCATGAGAAAACCCTGCAACCCGGGGCAGGCCAGCGGAAGGTTGTGCGCGATGGGCAGCACGTTCAGCAGCACGTCGTCGGGGCGCACATCGCATACGGACACGGCCATCCGGGAGTTGTAGGCGTAGTCGTTGTGGGTCCGCGGGATGAGCTTGGGCACGCCCGTCGTCCCGCCCGAGAGCAGGAACAGCGCGGGGTCCGTCGGATCGATGGCGATCTCGCGCAGGGCGAGGCGCGGCCGCCGGGGCGTCCGCGCCAGCAGATCCTCCAGGGAGAGGAATCCCGCCGGCGCTTCCCCCAGGACGATGCCTTGGCGGAGCGTCGCGCTGGCCTCGCGGATCCGCCGGGCCATGTCCGAGAAGTCGAAGTCCCGGTGCCGGTCCGGCGTGACGCAGGCCACCGCCCCCGAAAGTTCGACGAACTGGCTCACCTCCAGGTACCGGTGCGACACCAACGCCATGATGGGGATGCAGCCGATCTTCTGGAGGGCGAAGTGGAGGTAGACGAACTCGGCCACATTGGGGAGCTGCACCACGACCCGATCGAGGGGCCTCAGGCCGGCGTCCAGCAGGTTCAGCGCCAGGCGCTCCGCGCCCGCCTCCAGCTCGCCGTAGGTGATGGATCGGTCGCGGTCCAGGATGGCCACGCGGTCCGCGTGCCGGGCGCAGAGCTCGCCGAAGACCTCGGCCAGCGGGCGGTCCTTCCAGTAGCCCTTGGCACGGTACCGGGCGGCAAATTCCGGCGGAAACGGGACAACCCCCTCAAGCATCTCGTCGGCTCTCCCTCGCGTACTGTTTCCGAAATATCTTGCCAGTCTTTCATCTCCCCTCTCCCTGGATGGGAGAGGGTACGGGTGAGGGTGCCCAGTCGCTGGGAGCGCCCGTGTCTTGGCCCCCTCACCCTCGCCCTCTCCCGCCGAGGGGAGAGGGGATGGTCAGGACGGCCGCACTGTGAATGTATTTCGGCAACACTAGGCCGGGGATACGGGGCGCGCGGCGTGGCGGCGGACCGGCGCGGGCACCCGATCACGTCGTGCTACTGTACCCCCCGTCCACCACGACCACTTCCCCCGTGACGAACCGCAGGCCCTGCACCAGGCTCAGCATCGCCTCGGCCACGTCGTCTGGCGTGGCGACGCGGCCCAGGGGCGTGAAGCGCGCGCGGCGCTCCATCAGCCGGTCGTAATCCTTCCCCAAGGTCTTCTCCATCCAGTTCCCCGCGATCCACCCCGGGGCCACCGCATTGACGCGGATACCCGGGCCCAGCGCATTGGCCAGCGTCTTCGTCAGGTTGACCACGGCGGCTTTGCTGGCCGCATAGGCCAAGGGCTGCAGGCCCGGCCGCAGCCCGACGATGCTGGCGCCGTTCACGATGCAGGGGTCGGGCGCCTTGCGCAGCAGCGGCACCGCGGCTCGGGTCACCAGGAAGAGGCCGCGCACGTTCACGGCGAAGACCCGGTCCCACTCCTCCACGCTCACACCCTCGAGGTCCGCCGGGGGCGTGTCCATGGTGATGCCCGCGTTGTTCACGAGGACATCCAGGCGGCCGAAGGTGCGCTCCACCTCCGCCAGCATGGAGCGCACGGCCCGGTCGTCGCTCACGTCGCACCGGCACAAAAGGACCCGGGCGCCGGCCGCCTCGGCGTCCTTGACCGTCTCCCGTGCGGCTGCCTCGCTCCGGCTGTAATTGATCGCCACGTCGTGGCCGGCCCTGGCCAGCGCCAAGGCGGCGCTGCGGCCGATGCCTGTGGCCGATCCGGTGACCAGCGCAACGCGCCTTTCTCCCATCATCGCCCTCGATGTGGAGCGGGGGGGTGCCGTCGTCGAACGCGGGACGGTGAAGCGGCAACGGCCGCGGCGTCACATGAGTTGAAACGACCGATTACCTGTAGCACCCGGATCGCGCGAGAGTCAAGGGACGAGGCGACCCGAGGGGCCGTCTAGGGAAGGCTCGGCGGCCCGCCGAGGGAGCGGAAGGACTATGGACGGTGCCCGCCGGCCCGGACAATGACCTCGGTCATTCGCTCCAATGATCGTTGTGGATGCCGAGGAAGTCGCCTGCAGCGGCCTCCGCGCGGGGCCACGGGAGACCGCGCCCCATGAGAACCCCTTAGGAGGGAGCCGAATAACCCGCATACTTGCAGGCTGCTCACAAAGGTCCAGATGCAGGGCGTCGCGCGATGCGCGGGGTACCCACGCAAGTGGGTCGGAGTCGTACTTGGGCCGTACGTCGCAGCCCACCCGTCGCCGCCGAGGCGCCGGGGAAAGATGTCCGAGCGCGCCAACGCCCCACCCGCTGCCGCCGGAGCAGCGGGGAGAGACGTAGGGCCTTTTTCAGCAGCCTGCTAGGTGGAGGAGGCCTGCCCCCGCTCGAGCAGCGCGCCCGGGTCCAGACGGCGCCCGTAGAGGAAGGAATAGTTGCGGAAGCGGGCCGGCATGTGCGAGGTGACGGCGGAGCCGACCAGGACCACCAGCAGGATCGGCACCCGGGCCCCCCAGGCGAAGGGGATGACCAGCAGCAGGCCCAGCTTGGCCAGCACGCTGATCCCCTTCGCCATGCCGAACCAGTGGAGGCCCCACGCCAGGATTTCGGTGGCCATCAGTCCCGCCCCGCTGGCCACCGCCACCAGCAGCCACGGGAACAGGGCCTCGGGCGCGGCGCCGTAGGCGTGGCCCCCGATCAGGAACGCCACGGCGGCCAAGTGCAGGGCGCGCAAGGCGAGGGAGGCCGCGCGGGCCCACGGCAGGCGCCGGGCCCGTTCGGGGAAGCACCACTCGTGGAAGCTCAGGATCCCTCCGGGCGCGCGCTCGGCGCCTTGGACTTGGCCGTCGGGGGCGTCTCGCCGCCGGCCCCGCTCTGCACGCCGGCGAGCAGACAGAAGGCCACCAGGATGGGGATCATCGCGGCCCCCAGAAGGAACGGACGATAAAACGCCGCTCGGGCCCCGCGGGATCGTTGGTCCGCAGGACCACCAGGAACTCGTGCGGGCCGCCCATCCCCCGGTGCATGGTGAATTCCATGCGCAGCGTCGTGGAGCGCCCCGGCCCGATGGTCGTCTGACCGACGACCGCCTCGGGGGGTCAGCAGCCCTGGAGGGCCCGCACGGGGGACACGTCGAGGATCTTGAGGGGGCCGTCCCCCCCGTTGGTCAACGTGAACACGGCCCGGGCCATCTTGTCGAAGGGGAAGTCTCCCAGGTCCACCTCGGTCTTGGCCGCCTCCAGGCGGGGCGTGGCCCCCGAGGGGTTCTGCGCCTCCGAGAGCCAGCAGAACGCCGCAACGCCGACCAGCAGCACGCTGCCTGCCACCACCCACCGCCAGCTCGATCGCGGCGGTGGAACCTGCTTCACCCGCTTCTTTCCCATGATTCTCCCTTTCGCGTTCGGGCCACGTCTCTACCCGCCTTCTGGTTGCGGACTGATCCGAAACGGCGGAGGGCATGAGGCATGCGGGTGCCGGGCACCGGATCCTCGCACGAAACTCCGGATGGTTCATCGGCGCTCTGGCGCGCGCGCAGATCGCAGCCTGAGAATCAGCGGCGCGCGGCGAGGAAGCGCGCCGCGATGAAGTCGGCCAGGGGCTGGATGGCGTCCAGGCCGAACACGGGCACGTCCACGCGCAGGTCGCGGTCTGTGACCACGGCCATGAGGTTATCCCCGGGGCCACAGAGCAGGTCCAGCCCCTGGGCCGCGCGGTTCACCTCGATCTTGGGGGCGGGACCTTCCTTGAACCCCTCGGTGAGGACCAGATCCATGTCCGCCAGGAAGTCGCGGACGATCTGCTCGAGGCCGGGGGGCCCCTCCACAGGGCGGAACAACGCGATCTCCCCCGCCCCCGCCACCACCACGGCACGGGCCCCCGCGCGGGCGTGCCGCCACGAGTCCTTCCCCGGCACGTCCACGGGGGAGCGGTGCCGATGGTGCTTCACGGTGGCCACCCGTGCCCCGCGCGCCGCGAGCGCCGGCAAGAGACGTTCGATGAGCGTGGTCTTCCCGCTGCCCGAGCGGCCCACGACGGAGACGACGGGCGTCACGGACATTTCTCCCGTCCCGCCTTCGCGGTCCGGTTGGTCTCCCGTCCCGCCTTCGCGGCGCGGTCGGTCTCCCGAACCGCCTTCGCGGTCCGGTTGGTCTCCGGCGCCGCCGTTGCAATACGGGAGGCCATGCCGGGCGGGTCCGGGGCCGCGCTCAAGTCCGCCAGCGTTGTCCTTTCGAGCCCGGCCAGCAGGAGGCGGCCGGCGGCGGCGAGTTCCGCGTGCAGCAGGCAGCGGCGCCGGGGAGAGCAGTCCCGGTCCCAGATCAGGCAGCGGTCGGCCAGGTCAGGACCCTCGATGGCCTCCAGCACCTCGCGCGCGGTGATGGCCCCGGGCTGGCGAGCCAGGGTATATCCCCGTTGCGCGCCACGGTGCGCGGTGATGATCCGGTGCCGGGCCAGCTTTTGGAAGATCTTCGAGAGGAAGCTGTAGGGGAGGCCCTCGGCCGCGGCGATCTCGGCAAGCATGATGGGCCTGTCAGGGGAACGGCGCACCAGCCCCACGAGCCCCCGCAGGCCGTAGTCACTCTCGCGGCTCAGTTTCATCGCATCGGCGGACCGGCTCGCCTCGCTGGGTCTTGCGGGGCACACTACAGGGCGCCCGGGGCCGGCAACAAGGTGAAGAGATAGGTTCACGGATGACCTTTCTCAGGCATGGAGAACCCGCCCGATGCGCCCGTTCCCGGCGGGATCCCGACGGAGGATGGCGCCGCTCGGCCACCTGCCGGGATTGATGTTGGACAGGCCGAAAGATGATCAGTGTGACCTCGAAGGGACACCTCGCGCAGGCGAGAGGCTGACCGAAGCCTGTAACCCCGCGAAACGGGTGTTCTCGGGCCGCTGCGACCCCCCCGCCCCACCCCCTCAGGCCACTTGGGGCGCGCCGGTCCCGTTTCCCATCCCCTCGCCGGGGCCCCCGCGGTGATTAAGCTAGGTGCTGAAAAATGCCCAGGCTGCTCAAAAAGGTCCAGATGCAAGGCGGCGCGCGAGGCGCCGACTGAGGCGTACGCCGGGTACGCCGCAGGGAGTGCGCGAGCGCGCCATCGCCCCACCCGCTGCCGCCGAGGCTGCGGGGAGAGACGTTGGGCCTTTTTCAGCAGCCTGTTAGAGGCTGGCCAGGGCGGCCAGCTTGTCCCGGCTCAGAATGATGATCTGGCGGCCATCGAGCCGCAGCAGGCCGTCCGCCTTGAACTCGCTGAGCAGGCGCATGGCCGTCTCCGGGCTCAGGCCCACCATGGCGGCCAGTTCGGAGCGGCTCAGTTCCAGGTCCAGGTTCACGCCGCCCTTCGTCGGCTTCCCGTAGCGCTGCGTGAGGTCCAGCAGGGTGGCGGCGAGGCGCGCGCGCGCATCGCCCAACCCCATGCGGGCCAGCCGCCCCTGGGTCTCGATGAGGGTGCGGCAGAAGTGGAGCAGGAAACGCGAGGCAATCCCCCCGCCACCGTTCAAGAACGCCAGGAAATCGCCGCGTTTGATGAAGGCCGTGTGGCAGTCCTCCAGCGGCTCGGCGGTGGCGCCGTAGGGCTGCCCGTCCATGAGCGCCTCCTCCCCGATGATCTCGCCCGCGCTCGCGATGCGGACGATCTGCTCACGCCCGTTGCTGTCCGCCTTGCTGAGCTTGATCCGCCCGCTGCAGCCGATATGGAACCCCAGCGCCGGCGTCCCTTCGTGGAAGATGATCTGGCGCGCTTTGTACTGGTGGAAGTGACGGATGCGGTTGAAGTTCTCGAGTTGGGGGGCGGGCAGGTTGCCGAAGATGCATTGCTCCCGCTCCGCACACGCATCACACCGGGGAAGGACTTTCAGCGGTTGCGCCATGGCTACCCTCCGTGCCCAACGGCCCTGTGTTGGGGGTGACAATACCCCGATCCTAGCACAGGGCGTGCCAAGATCGGAGCAATTCGCGGCCCGCGCGGGCCGACGCAGGCCGGTCGCCACCGCCTTGACATGCGCGGGGCCCCGATGTAGGAACGGCTTCCGGCCTCGGCGTCCGCGGGGGCCGCGCTCACGGGCCGGGCGAGCCCCGCGCACCTTTAACAGGCTGCCGAAAGAGGCCCGACATCTCTCCCCGCTGCTCTCGATGCAGCGGGTGGGGCGTTGGCGCGCTCGGACAACCTCCCGCTGCCGACGTTGCGGCAGCGGTGGCCCTGCGGCGTACCCGGCATACGCCTCCGATCCACCTTCGGTGGGTACCCCGGCGTCGCGCGCCGCCTTGCATCTGGGCCTTTTTGAGCAGCCTGGGGAAAAGAGGGTTTCCCAGCATCCTGCTAGCCGCCGAGAGGTCAGGGTTAACAGACGATGCCGCTCATCGGTGCCTACGCGAACGCCATGGAAGCGGTCGCGTCGCTGGCGGGGGCGGCGGCGGATCGGCGCGCCGCCGTGCTCCCGCACGCGGCCGCGCACGATGCGGCGCGCCGGCAGCTTCGAGAGGCGTCCATCGAGTGCATCACCACCCTGGCCGGCGAAGACCTTTCGGGGGCGGAGTGGCTCTGCCGCGAACTGGCCCAGGCGCAGGGCTGGCACCGCGGCGCCGCAGAGGGGGAGGCCCCCGGCCGTGCCTCGCCCGGCGACGTGATCGGCTGGTACGAGGTCCGCGTCGCCTACGGCGGCTCGCTGATCACCACGGACCGGCCCATCACCCGGCTGCACGGCGGGCGGGCCTACATCGCCTCCTTCAACCTGCTGGGCCAGGGGCGCCTGAACCGGGCGCTGGGCGACGTGCTGCACCGGCGCCTGGCCGACGACGGCATCGTGCCCGGGGTGGCCTTCGACGTGGTGGTCTGCGCCGAGTCGAAGGCGGTAGGGATGGCGCAGGCCCTGGTGGAGCGTTTCGGGCTGGACCGCTACGTGGTGTTCCGCAAGGGCCTCAAGAACTACATGCCGCGCCATCCACGCCCACCGCTGGAGCAGGAGGTTGCCAGCATCACCACGGCGGGGACCCAGTCTCTGGTCCTCGACCCCAACGATTGGCCGCTGGTGGAGGGCCGCCGGGCCCTGTTGGTGGACGACGTGATCGCCACGGGCGGCACGGTGCGGGCCGCCTGTGCCCTCCTGGGACGGGCCGGCGCCGAGGTGGCCGCCGTCGCCGCCATCCTGCTCAAGGGACCCGAGCCGGATGTCCCCCGCCTCATCGTCCTCGCACGACCCCTCCTGTAACCGCCAAGGACGCCAAGCTCGCCAAGGCCCTCGTCGGCGGCGCCCCGGTCTCGCCCGGTTGCTGTTCCAGTTGACTTCCGACGGGCCAGCCGCGGTAGAATTGCAAAGACACTCTTGGCGGACTTGGCGTCCTTGGCGGTTGCAAGGAGGTGGGATCATGAAGATGTACCTGGCGGGGCAGTGGGTGGACAAGCCGGCGAAGATCGACGTGGTGAACCCCTTCGACGGGAAGCCCTTCGACACGGTGCCCAAGGGCGACGTCAAGGACGTGGACCGCGCGCTGGAGAGGGCGGTGCGCGGGGCCGTGGCCATGGCCAAGCTGCCCGGCTACGAGCGGTACCGGATCCTGAAGAAGGCGGCGGACGTCATCGAGGGCCGTGCCGAGGACTTCGCCCGGACCATCACCCTGGAGGAGGGCAAGATCATCGCCGAGGGCCGCGCCGAGGTGCAGCGCGCCGTGCAGACCCTCACCCTCTCGGCCGAGGAGGCCAAGCGCCTCCACGGCGAGACGGTCCCGTTCGATGGGGCCCCGGGCACCGTGAACAAGCTCGGCTTCACCCTCCGCGTGCCCTGCGGCGTGGTGGCGGCCATCAGCCCCTTCAATTTCCCCCTCAACCTGGTGTGCCATAAGGTGGGGCCGGCCATCGCGGGGGGCAACGCCGTGGTGATCAAGCCGGCCACCGACACGCCCCTCTCGGCCCTCAAGCTCACCGAGGCGCTGCTGGAGGCGGGCCTCCCGCCCGAGGGCGTGCAGTGCGTCACCGGGCCCGGCGGCGAGATCGGCGACGCCCTCTGCAAGGACCCGCGGGTGCGCAAGATCACCTTCACCGGCAGCCGGGACGTGGGCGAGCGCATCTGCCGCATGGCCGGCATCAAGAAGGTGACCATGGAGCTGGGCAGCAACTCGCCCATCATCGTGATGCCCGACGCGGACCTGAAGAAGGTGGCCGCCGCCGTGGCCGCCACCGGCTACGCCAACGCCGGCCAGGTCTGCATCTCCACCCAGCGCGTCATCACCAGCGGCAAGGTGTACGCCGACTTCCTGGGCGTCCTGAAGCCCGCCGTGGAGGCCCTCAGCACCGGCAACCCGCTGGACGAGACGGTGAAGGTGGGCCCCATGGTGCGCGAGGGAGACGCCGTGCGCGTCGAGGCATGGGTGCGCGAGGCCGTGGGGAGCGGCGCCCGCCTGGTGACGGGGGGCTCGCGGCGCGGCGCCATCTATGCCCCCACCGTGGTGGCGGACGTGAAACCCGAGATGCGCGTCTCGTGCGACGAGCTGTTCGGGCCGGCCGTGGCCGTCACGCCCTTCGATACCATCGAGCAGGCCATCGCCCTGGCCAACGACAGCATCTATGGCCTGGCCGCCGGCATCTTCACCGAGAACCTGGAGTGGGCCATGCGGTTCGTCCGCGAGTGCCACTCCGGCAACCTGATGGTGAACTGGGGCCCCCAGTGGCGGGCGGACCTGATGCCCTACGGCGGCCTCAAGGAGAGCGGCTTCGGCAAGGAGGGGCCGCGCTACGCCGTGGAGGAGATGACCGAACTGAAGCTGGTCTGCTTCCACCTGGGCGGCTAACAGGCTGCTGAAAAAGGCCCATCTGCGGCGTTGGCGTGCTCGCGCGGCGCTGCGACGTACGGACCAAGTACGGCTCGCGCCTCGCCTCGCGCGCCGCCTAGCATCTGGGCCTTTTTGAGCAGCCTGGGGAAAAGAGAGTTTTTTCAGCATCCGGCGGAGAACGATCGAACCGCCAAGGCGCCAACGACGTCGAGCCCTCCTTCTTCCTACGCGGCCACGCTTCTTGGCAACCTTGGCGCCCTGGCGGTCGTGAATTCATTGTCAATTGCCTCGTCGCCGCGTTGACGCGGACCCCTCGCCGCCGTATGCTGGTGGCAGCGTCGGACCACGTCGTCCGAAGGAGGGTTCGAGATGCCGTCCATCCATCGCCGCCGAGGCTGGGAGATCCCCGAGCGCGAGGTCACCCCCGAGCACGCCTTCCTGAACCGCCGCCAGATCCTCAAGGCCCTGGGCTTCACGGGCCTCGCCCTGGCGGGCGGCCTGCGCCCGCCCGCGGGCTGGGCCGCCGAGTCCGGCATCCCCGGCGCGCAGGAAAAGCCCCCCGTCCCCGACCTCTATCCGGCCAAGCGCAATCCCAAGTTCAACCTCGATCTTCCCCTCACCGCGGAGAAGGCCGTGGCCACCTACAACAACTTCTACGAATTCGATGACAGCAAGGACATCTACCCCCTCGTCGAGAAGTTCAAGCCGAACCCCTGGACCATCGAGGTGGCCGGCCTGGTGGAGAAGCCCAAGACCTACGACGTGGAGGAGATCCTCCGCAAGATCCCCCTGGAGGAACGCGTCTACCGGTTCCGCTGCGTCGAGGCCTGGTCCTTCGTGGCGCCCTGGACGGGGATCCCGCTGGCCGCCTTCCTCAGGATGGTGAAGCCCCTCTCTTCGGCCAAGTACGTGCGCTTCACCACCTTCCTGCGGCCGGACCAGGCCCCCGGCCAGAAGCCGAGCTTCTTCTCCCGCCTCCCTTGGCCCTACACCGAGGGTCTCACCATGGCCGAGGCCAGCAACGAGTTGGCCATGCTGGTGACGGGGATGTACGGCCATCCCGTGTGGAAGCAGGACGGCGCCCCCATCCGCCTCATCGTGCCCTGGAAGTACGGCTACAAGAACATCAAGTCCATCGTGAAGGTGGAGTTCATCAGCGAGCAGCCGGCGACGTTCTGGAACACGCTGGTGCCCCACGAGTACGATTTCCAGTCCAACGTGAACCCGAAGGTGCCGCACCCCCGCTGGTCCCAGGCCACCGAGCGCGTCATCCCCACCGGCGAGCGCAAGCCCACCCTCCCCTACAACGGCTACGCCGAATACGTGGCGCACCTGTACAAGAGCTGAACCGCCAAGCCCGCCAAGCCCGCCAAGGCGAGACCGAACGTTCGGACTTTCTTGGCGTCCTTGGCGTCCTTGGCGGTTGCAGCTTGCGCGGACCGCGGCCCTGATGCTATGTAGGCGGGGATGCCTCGCATGACCCTCGGCACGATCCTTCCCGAACACCTGCTGTCCCTCGTCGCTCCGGAAGTCCTCGATCGCGGGAGGCGCTACTTCCGCCGGGGCGCGGTGCTCTCCCTCGACTGGGGCGCGGGCTCCCTTCGCGCCCGCGTGGCCGGGAGCCGGCCGCAACCCTACGACGTGAACGTGCAGGAGAAGGGCGGCGGGGCGCTGGCCATCGCCTGCACCTGTCCCTACGCCTACGACATGGGCACGTGCAAACACGCCGTGGCCACGCTGCTGGCCTGGATGGCCCGCCGCGACGGGGCGGCGCGCACGGCGTCGGCGCCGAGCCCACGGAGTCTTCCGGCGGCCCGCTCCGCTAAAGCCCCGCCCAGAGGATGGGACCCGCCGCCATCCGCTGCGGACGATTTTCTCGGCGACAATTTCGAGGCATACGAAACGGCGGGTGACGGCGATGCGATCTTCGGTGGCACGTTGCCGCCCGCCTGGCTGGATATCCTCGGCCCCGGGCTGGCGCTCGGGGGCCTGGCGGAGCCCGAACACGCCGAGGTGGACCTGCACGGTGATGGCCCGAGCCTGGAAGTTCGCCTCACCCTGCCCGATGGGTGGAAGGTGAACCTGGTCGCCCCGCCCCACCACGTCCCGGGGCTTCTGGAAGGCCTTCGCCGGGACCCGGCCGTGCACTGGGCGCCGCGCGCGGCGACGCTCCGCGCCGAGAAACCGCCCCTGGTCGCCGAACTCCTGGCCGACTACGACGCCGATGGACACCTGGTTCTGACCCCGACCTACCGGGCGCCCGGCGTGCGCGGCGCGGGCCAGTCCCACCCGGCCGACGCCGTGGCGCGGGGCCTGGTGGGCGGCCGGTGGTTCTGGGACGGAAAGGACTATCACCCCGTCGGCGCCCCGCCGAAGGCGCTCTCGGCATACTTCGACGGCCGGAAGCCCCTGCGGCTCGCCGGCGACGCCATCCCCGAATTCCTCAAGGGAGAGTACCGATACCTGGCGTCGCAGGAGGGGTTCTGGCCGTCCCGGCGGCTGCGCGAGGCAAAGCTCCTGCGGGCCCCGGAGCTGGCCGCCGTCCACGTGGAGGGCGGCGAGGGCGACTGGTTGTGGCTGGACCCGGTGTACGCGGCGGGAGACCACCGGCTCACCCTCCGGGAGATCGCGGCGCTGCAGGGCAAAGGCCGGTACGCGCGCCTGGGGGATGACTGGCTGGCGCTGGAGGAGGCGCCGCCGCCGGTCCTCTGGCGCCAGGCGGGCGGGAGCCTGGAGAACGGCCGCGTCCGGCTGCCCAGGCTGGGGTATCTGCGCGCGCGGGCCGAGTGGGGCACCGGCGTGGCCGTGCAGGCCCCCGAGGCCGTGCGCCGGTTCGAGGCCGACCTGAACCGGATCCATCCCCCCCGCCCCGCCCCGGAGCCGCGGGGGTACGTGGGAACCCTGCGGCCGTACCAGCGCGCCGGCTACGACTGGCTCTGGTTCCTGCGCGAGAGCGGGCTGCACGGCACCCTGGCGGACGAGATGGGGCTGGGCAAGACGCACCAGGCCCTGGCCCTCCTCTGCGCCGCCCACGCGGACGGGGCGGCCGGCCGCCCCAGCCTCGTGGTGTGCCCCACGTCCGTCCTGGACCACTGGGAGGGCAAGATCCAGGCCCACGCCCCGGGCCTCCGCCCCCTGCGCCATCACGGCGCGCGGCGCGCGCTGCTGGAGGCGGGCGCCCTGCCGCCCGTCGTCCTCACCACCTACAGCCTCCTGGGCCGCGACCTGGAGCAACTCCAAACTGTCCAGTGGGAGTACGTGGTCCTGGACGAGGCCCAGAAGATCAAGAACCCCGGCACGCAGATGGCGCAGGCGGCCCGCGCGCTCCGGGCGCGCCACCGCCTGGCCCTCACCGGCACGCCCATCGAGAACCGCCCGTCAGAGCTCTGGGCCATCTTCGATTTCTTGCTGCCGGGATATCTGGGATCGGCCGAGCGGTTCCGCGAGCGCTACGAGGCCCCCATCGTGCGCCAAGGGGACGGGCGCGCCGGCGCCGCCCTCCGGCGGGTGGTGCACCCCTTCAAGCTGCGCCGCCTGAAGCAAGAGGTCCTGGCGGACCTCCCCCCGAAGGTGGAGGACGTGCGCTTCTGCCATCTCTCCCCCCACCAGGCGGCCCTCTACCGCGAGGTGGTCGCTTCGCAGGGACGACGCCTGGCGGACGAGCTGCGCCGTCCCGGGACCAGGGTGGACTACCTGCACATCTTCGCCGTGCTCACCCGCCTGAAGCGCATCTGCGACCACCCGGCCCTGGTGCTGGAGGGCGGGCGCGGCCGCCCCCTGGCCTCCGGCAAGTTCGACCTGTTCAGGGAGCTGATGGAGGAGGCGCTGGAGGGGGAGGCCAAGGTGGTGGTCTTCAGCCAGTACCTGGAGATGCTGGACCTCATCGAGGCCTGGCTGGCCGCCCGCCGCGTGGGCTTCTCGGGCCTGCGGGGGTCCACGCGGGAGCGGGGCAAGGCGGTGCAGCGCTTCCAGGACGACCCGGCCTGCCGCGTCTTCGTCGGGAGCCTGATGGCCGGCGGCCTGGGGATCGACCTCACGGCCGCCAGCATCGTGGTCCACTACGACCGCTGGTGGAACGCCGCCCGCGAGGACCAGGCCACGGACCGCGTGCACCGCATCGGCCAGCGCCGCGGCGTGCAGGTGCTGAAGCTGGTGACCCGCGGCACGCTGGAGGAGAAGATCGACGCCATGATCCGCGCCAAGGCCGCCCTGATGAACACCATCGTGGAGAAGGACGACGCCGCCCTCAAGTCGTTGACCCGCGAAGAGCTGATCGCGCTCCTCTCCTGAGCCGCCGAGGCGCCGAGTCCGGTAAGACCCCGGGGCGCCGGCGCGGGCCGAAGGCGCGGCACCGGGCGCCTCGCCCGGCGCCGCCTACGTTGTCCTGGCGTCCCCCGCGCCTCGGCGGTTTCCCTTTCACGGCCTCCCCTCCTTCATTCCGAAGAAAAAAGCAGGCGCGATGCCGAGCCCATCGGTCGGCACCGTTCCGCGGTCAGGCCGACTTGGGGAAGCCGTACAGCGTCGCGGGGTTCTGGACGAGGATGCGGGTCCGGGTGGCCTCGTCGGGCGCCCAGGCGGCCAGCAGATCGAACAGGATGGCGTCGTCCGGCTTGTGGTCCGGCTTCTCCGTCGGATGCGGCCAGTCGCTGCCCCACACCATCCGCTCGGGGGCCGCCTTGGCGAAGGCCTTGGCCACCTCGGTGGTGTCGGAATACGTCGGCGGGCCGACCTTGCTGTCCTGGTACGCGCCGGAGAGCTTCACCCAGGTCCGCCCCCTGTCGATCAGCTTCCGCACCGTGGTGAAGGCCGGGTGGGTGACCCCGGCCGGCTGCGGGATGCGGGCCAGGTGATCGAAGATGATGGGCGAGGGCAGCCGCAGGAGGAGGCTTTCGATCTCGACGATCTGTGGGCCGAGCATGTGGATCTGCACGTGCCAGCCGAGGTCGTTCACGCGCTTCGACAGCGGCTCGAGCATCTCCGCGCTGGTGGCGCCCGCCTGCACCAGGTTGAACCGGATGCCGCGGATCCCGAGGCCGTCGAGGCGTTTCAGCTCCGCGTCGGTGACCGCGGTGTTCACCACGGCGACGCCCCGCGCGGTCGGGCCCAGGGCCGCCATCCCCGCCAGCGTGCAGCTGTTATCGGTGCCGTAGGTCGACGGAGTGACCACGACGTTCCGGGTCGTCCCGAGCCGCTGCTGCAGCTTGCGATAGTCGTCCGGCAGGGCGTCGGGGGGCAGCAGCGTCGCGTTGGGCGCCGCCGGAAAGCGTTTGTCATAGATGTGCATGTGGCAGTCGGTGGCGTTGGCGGGCGCTTTGGTCTTGGGGCGCCCGGTCCCACTGGAGTAGGGGACCTCCTGCGCCCGCGCGGTCCTCGCGCCCGCCGCGCCGAACCCGGTCACCGCCAAGATCGCAGCCGCCTTCAGCACCGTGCGCCGTTCCACCTCGCCTCTGCTCATGTTCCCCTCCATCGCGCCGCCTCGCCTCGCGGCGGCCGCCCGGAGACTATCTCCACATCCCGATCACGGTCAAGGCCGATGGCATCAAAGGCCGGCGCTCGAGGCCCCTGCCCGGCGTAACGATGCCGCCGGCGAGCCTTTGCTCCCCACCAAAGGGGGGCCCATTGGACACGTCGTGCCCGCCGGCCGGCCGCCGCGATCGGCCCAAGGCATTGGGCCATGACAGGTGGGCGAGCGGATGTTATAAGGTCGGGGACGGCGGCACATCATGGATCGAACCAGAGCGTCCGAACGGGATAAGGGGTGGCGGCGGGCGGCGGGGGTGTACGCGCGGCCGCGCGTCCTCTCGTTCCTCTTCCTCGGCTTCTCCAGCGGGCTTCCCCTGGCGCTCACGGCGGGGACGCTGGCCATCTGGCTCACCGAGGCGGGCGTCAACCTCACGACCATCGGCTTGTTCGCCGTGGTGGGGACGCCCTACAGCCTCAAGTTTCTCTGGTCCCCCATCATCGACCGGGCGCCGTTCCCGCTCCTCACGCACCTCCTGGGCCGCCGCCGCAGCTGGATGCTGGCCACGCAGGCGGCGCTGATGATCGCCCTGCTGGCCCTCGGGGCCAGCCGCCCGCCCGCCGCCCCCGGCCGGACGGCGCTGGCCGCCCTCGTGGTCGCCTTCTGCTCGGCCAGCCAGGACATCGTCATCGACGCCTACCGGATCGAGATCCTCACGGAACGCGAGCAGGGGGCGGGCGCCGCCATGCAGGTGTTCGGCTATCGCCTGGGCATGCTGGTCTCGGGCGCCGGGGCGCTCCTCGCCGCCACCTACCTGGACTGGTCCCTGGTGTACGCCCTGATGGCCGCGTTGGTCCTGGTGGGCGTGGCGGCGGCCCTGCTCAATCCGGAGCCGGCCGGGGCCGCCGGGGCCGAGGTCCCGGAATCCCGCGCGCAGGAGCCCGGCACGCCCGGTTCGTTATCCGCCGCAGAGCGGTGGCTCTACCGGGCGGTGGTCAGCCCCTTCGCCGAGTTCATGGGGCGCCCCGGCTGGGTGGCCGTCCTCCTGTTCGTGATGACCTTCAAGCTGGGCGACACCCTCGCCGGGACGATGATCAACCCGTTCCTCATCAAGATCGGCTTCACCAAGGCGCAGATCGCCGAGGTCGTCAAGCTGTACGGCTTCGGCGCCACGTTGGCCGGCCTGGCCCTGGGCGGTAGCCTCATCAACGGACTCGGGCTGCTCCGCAGCCTGTGGATCGCCGGCGTCCTCCAGCTCGCCTCCAACCTCATGCTCGCCGTGCAGGCCGCCGCCGGGAACCACCTGGGCCTGCTGGCCCTCACCGTCGGCTTCGAGAACCTGGCCGGCGGCATGGGCACCGCGGCCTTCGTCGCCTATTTGAGCAGCCTCTGCAACGTGGCCTACACGGCCACCCAATACGCCCTCCTGAGCTCCTTCATGGCCGCGGCCCGCACCTGGCTCTCGAGCCCCGCCGGGTGGCTCGTGGAGCACGTGCGCTGGGCGGGCATCGCGGCGGCCCTGGGCGGGGCAGCCATTTCGGAAGGGCTGGCCGGCCGCCTGAGCTGGATCGGCTTCTTCGTCTTCACCGCGTTCGCCGCACTGCCGGGCCTGCTGCTACTGGCGTGGCTCACCCTGAACCGCGCCGCCGGGCTTCCAGCAACCCCCACGAGCGAACCGCCAAGGATGCAACCGCCAAGGCCGCCAAGTTCGCCAAGACGAGGCCGGTTAGGACCTGACGATCCGCTGGATTCCCCTCCTGAGCATCGGCACGTTGAAGTTGATGAGCAGCCCTAGCCGACGGCGCAGGGCCTTCAGGTACGAGATCATTTGGGCCGTGTGAATCGGGAGGAGTGTATCGACCGCCTTCAGCTCGAGGATGAGATCGTCTTCGATAAGGAAGTCTACCCGTCCCTGGCCGATCGCCTGCCCCTTGTAAACCACGGGAATCGCCTTCTGCCGCTCAAATGCAATCCCGCGAAGCCGGAGCTCGACGCGCAAGGCGCCTTCGTAAACCCTTTCAAGATAGCCCGGACCGAGACACCGGTGGACCTCGATGGCTGCGCCGATGACCGCTCGGGCCACCTCATCCACCCTGCCGTCCGGTTCCCCCCTGTGGCTCTCAGCCGTCGCGGCGTCGGGACGATCCATGACTGACCTTCGTGTGCTTGGCGGTCTTGGCGTCCTTGGCGGTTGCAACCTTGGCGGCTCAGGCTCGCTTCTCCTGGCCCGTCGGCGATTGCCCGGCGCCGTCCATGCCCTTGAGCATGCCGCCGATCATCTTGGAGACGGCCTCCAGCTCGCCCAGCAGTTCGGCCTTCTTCTCCGCCAGCATCAGGCCCCGCCGGGCGGCCACCTCCAGGGCCGGCACGCAGGCCAGCGCGGTGGCCCGGGCCGCGGTGAAGGCGTCGCGCCGTTCGGCCCTGGGCCAGAGGGCGCTGGCCGTGGCGATATCCCCGGGGATGCTCACGGCCAGCCGGCGCAGGTGATCCGCCAGGGCGAAGCTCCCCTTGGCCGGGAACGCGTCGCATGCGCCGTGGATGCGCTCGGCCAGCGCCAGGGCCTTCTGATAGACGTCCAGCTTCTCGAACGGGAATGGCATGGCGTGTCCCTCCTCTGCGCCGGCCGGTTGCCTTCGGCCCGGGCGCGGCCGGTACAGCCCGGACGTGCGCAGTCCGGAAGCAACGGGCGGGCCATGCCTCCCGCCCGCTTGCCCCCCAGCAGCGGCGGCCACTTGAGCGGCGGCGGCCGCGCATCGCCTCCGGGCCTGCACGCGCTGGGGCTACGCTGTACCCCATACAGGGCTTCCGGGTGTGCCCTTTTCTGGACAACCGTCTTGTGCTACCCTCCCATCTCGATCCGGCGGGCGGCGCCCGCCACGAGCCGAGCCATGTCTCACGAAGAGCCCAGCCAACCCATCAACCTCGGCGACCGCGAAGGGCGACAGGTCGCGGTGACCCTCCATCGGATCCCGCGCCGGAAGGTGTGCGGGGTCGTCGTCCTCATCCAACAGCCGGACCGGTCCTGGGCCGGCGCGTGCAGCAAGTGCGGCGAAGGTTTCCACATGGACCAGGACGCCAAGTTCGAGGGCCAGGTCCGCGCCATCCGGAACTGAACCCCGACGGCCGGGGAAGGCGGGTTGTCCCGCGCCTCGCGCGTCCCCTCGCATCCGGAACCTCTCGTTCGCCGCAGGCGGGTTTGAGCAGCCTGGGCAATGGTGGGTTCTTCAGCGTCCTGCAAGAGGTCTTCCCGGGACGTAAGGCGGCCCGCCTCGGCGTCGGCCCCCTCTGGCGCCCGTCGCGCTCCTTGGGAATCGCCCTCGGGGAGGCGAGGGCGGCCGGCGGAGTCTCCGAGGGAAAAAAGACGAAATCAGTTGACTTTTCCCTCCAACTTGATACTTTTCCCCGTGGCATGCAACGGGCCTCGCAATAGTGCGGGGCTCAAACTGCGGGAGGAGACGGAATGGCGAAGAAGGCTCCGTTCGGCGGTTACACCATCAGCTTCAGCGGGCGCAGCGAGACGGTGGAGCAGGTCTTCGGCAAGGGCCACATCACGCCCAGCGAGATGACCAAGAAGCTCTGGGCCTTCGTGAAGAGCAAGCGCCTGGCCAAGAAGTAAATCCCATCCAGCACACCGAACCGCCTCCTACGACGCGGGCGCCGGGAGGCTCCCGCGGTAGGGGGCGTTTCTCCCTCTGATGATTCCACGGCGCGGAGATCCCTGTTCATGGCAGCGGTTCTCAGCAAAGGCATCGCGTCCAAACTCCGCAACAGCCTCCAGGCCACCCCGGGGGCCGCCCGGGAGCTTGTCCAGGCCTTCGGGAACCTGCTGGAGGGACTCCAGAGGCCGGGCGTGACCGAGGGCGACGCCGAGAAGAAGCTGCGGGAGTGGCTGGCCAAGGCGCCGAGGCACGCCGCCACCGTGGTGCGGTCGGCGGCGCTGGGCTCCAGCTACATGCGCGCCCTCCCGGCCGATTCCTGGATCCTCAAGGCGTTCGACGCCGCGAAGAAGTAACCTCCTCTTCCCCGGCGGCCGCCGCCCGGCCGAAGGCAGAACGCGCCTCCCCCGCCCAACCCACAGGTGGCCCGTCACGGTGCACGGGACCATCCCTCCCGGGGGCGTGCAGGCCCCCGAGGTGGGATCGCCCGTTCCTCTTAGGAGGCTATTCGGCGCCGAAGACGGCCGCGCGCGTCACATCCTCCATCCGCACGGCGGCCGGGTCGAACTTCTCCAGGGAGGCGGTGAGCCGCTCCAGGGCCTGGTCGAAGGTGGGAACTGTCTTGCGGGC